>NZ_JBSGVZ010000011.1:0-119797 GCF_053608705.1 Peribacillus sp. NPDC055009
CTTATAAAAGTTAATATTTATTTAATTTAACAAATAAACATTAGAATAGGAGGCGTAGTCATTTCTGGCTAGTGAACAGTATCGAAAAAAAGGAATACATCATCAATATTTTTTGGAGGCGAAACAAGTGAATAGAGGACGTTTAGTTTTAATCAATGTCATTGGTTTGGTTATTATCATAGCGGTATTAGCCGGTGGGGCTTTTTACTATTATGAAAGCACGAATTTCATTAAAACGGATGAAGCGAAGGTTTCAGGAGAGCTATATACCATCGTTGCCCCCGCTGCCGGTAAATTAGCAGATTGGGACTTACATGAAGGAGACAGTGTAAGTAAGGATGACAATGTTGCCAATGTAACCACTTTAGATGGAAAAGAAGCGGTAAAAACCGCAGCACAGGGTACTATCGTTAAAACACAAGTGCATGATGAGCAGCTTGTTCAAGCGGGTCAAACGCTGGCTCAGACCATCAATATGGATGATCTGTCCATAACGGCTAATATTGAAGAAAATAAATTAAAGGATATCGAAAAAGGTGACAGCGTAGATATTATCATCGATGGAGATCCCGATACTATCTTCGAAGGTACATTGGAACAGATCGGTTATGCTACAACGTCCGTCTTTTCAGTGATGGGCAATCAAAACAGCAGCGGAAACTATACGAAAGTCACTCAAAAAGTACCAGTTAAAATTTCCATCAAAGCACCATCCGATAAAGTTCTGCCTGGAATGAACGCAGAAGTGAAAATTTCAACTAAATAAAATGGCTACACAGTTATACAGAAAGGAGGCTTTTCTTTAAATGGCTTCTCAAACCATCACAGTAAATGAAAACAAGGGAATGAAGCAGTTTGCCCCCATGTTAATTATCTTAATGCTAGGTTTGTTCATGGTCATTTTGAATCAAACCCTGCTTAGTGTCGCCATGCCCAGGATGATGGCAGAATTCAATGTAGCTGCGACTACGATTCAATGGTTATCAACTGGATTCATGCTCGTGAATGGAGCCTTGATCCCACTGTCCGCTTTTTTAATTGAACGGTTTGGCACGCGCATTTTATTCCTTGCTGCCATGTTTTTATTCACCATCGGGACATTCATCTGCGGCATCGCACCAAATTTCCCCGTCATCCTTACAGGCCGGCTGATTCAGGCGGCTGGCGGCGGGATCCTGCAGCCATTGGTCATGACGATCATTCTTTTCATCTTCCCTCCGGAAATGCGCGGGAAAGGCATGGGAATCTTTGGACTTGCCATTATGTTTGCCCCTGCAATCGGCCCGACTTTATCTGGTTGGGTCATTCAGGAATATAGCTGGCGGGTCATGTTCTACGCAATGGTGCCATTAGGCATGATAGTCATGACACTCGCCTTTTTAAGTATGCGTAATGTAGCAGAACCAAAGAAAATCAAATTGGATTTGTTGGGTGCGTCTCTATCCTTGCTGGGAGTTGCATCCTTACTATACGGTGTCAGTGAAGCGGGTTCCAAAGGCTGGACGGATCCCATCGTTCTGGGAACGATCATCATCGGGCTGATCCTTTTGACGCTTTTTGTGGTTCAACAGCTTAAATCGGAAACACCTATGCTCGACTTCCGTGTATTTAAGTATGACATGTTCGTATTATCGAATATCATTTCCGCCATCGTCACAGTGGCCATGTTTACCGGGATATTCTTATTACCTATATATTTACAGACTTTAAGAGGCTTCACACCAGTTCAATCCGGCCTATTGATGTTACCCGGAGCCCTTGTGATGATGGTGATGTCACCCATTTCAGGAGCATTATTTGACAAAATCGGACCTCGTCCATTAGCACTAATTGGTTTAGCGATTACTGCCGTCACAACCTTTGAGTTTGCTAAATTGACTACGGAAACTACCTATTCGACTTTGGTCATCATCTATGCCATCCGCGCACTTGGAATGTCTTTACTGATGATGCCGATCATGACTGCTGGGATGAATCAGCTTCCCAAGCATTTGAATACACATGGTACGGCAATGAGCAATACGCTTAAACAAGTGACCGGAGCCATTGGTACGAGCTTCGTCACAACCATTTATACAACCCGTGCATCTTTCCATGGAACTGCTTTAGGAACGGAAATGAGTACGAGTGATCCCGGTTTTGTTCAGAATTTCCAAACAATCGTTCAATCCATCATGAGTTCGATGAATCAAACTAGTGAACAGGCACAGGAAACTGCCATGTCGCTGATTTCTTCACAAATCCAGGGTCAAGCAAATGTGATGGGAATCAATGATGCATTCTTTTGGGCAACAGGCTTTGCAATTGCCGGTATCGTTCTTTCACTGTTTTTACGTGACGTTCGGAAGGACAAAGCAATGAAAAAAGCTAAACAAGAACACTTGGATGTACCTTTGCTTCCTTCACCAGTAAAAAAATCGGTTTAATTAAATGGGGGAATAAAAATGAAGATCTATGTTGTTTACGACAGTGAAGGCAACCATACGAAAGCACTTGCCGAATCAATAGCTCATGGGGCCGCCGCGGTCCCCGGCGCTGAGGTTCTCATTGACCATGTGAACGAGGCGGATGTTTATAAGCTCCAGGAAATGGATGCCATCATTTGGGGCTGTCCCGGTCATTTCGGCACCATCAGTTCGAGTTTGAAAACATGGATTGATAAACTTGGGTATCTATGGGCGGAAGGTGCGCTGATCAATAAAGTGGGTGCTGTGTTCTGTACGACGGCCACCGTACATGGCGGACTCGAGGCTACAATGCTGAACTTAATCACCCCTATGCTTCATCAAGGCATGATCATAGTTGGCTTGCCCGGCACTGTCCCGGAAAACGCCTTATATGGCTCCTACTATGGAGTAGGAATAAGCTGTCCGCCCGGTGTGGATGACAACATCACCAAAAATGACTTGCAGCTTGGAGAAGCATTAGGAAAACGGGTTGCCCATGTCACCTGTTCATTCATAAACGAGCTCTAGGAGGCTTGATTCAATGGGCATAATTCTAATTATCATCGTTGCCATATTAGCGGTTACGGGCTTGATCACATACAATATCAAAGCCTTATCCCCTGAAGGTAAGCCGCCGGGTGTCGAGGAAGAGAACTCGTTGGAAGAGTCCGCTTTCTCTTCGGCTGATGATTCCGTAACCGAAATCATCTCCCAAGCAGACAATGATGAATTGAAAATGAAAGATCAGGATTATCGTTTGGCACTTTCCAAGCTTCACAATCAAAAGCCAAATGATAAGCCAACTGCAGAAAAAAAGCCTAATCTTCGCAAAATGAAAGACAAGGAATACCGTGGTACATTGGAAGACTTCCGGCAAAATGGCGATTGAAGCACGTCACCCCATTCGGCATATTCGCCTCTTTTGGGGTTTTCCACACTGCCTTTAGCTTAAAGATAGACCTGCAGGCTTAACTTATTTTTCTGGTTGACAAATATTCACAAAGACTTTAAGCTAAGGTAATGTAACACAAACATTTTTTTAAACTCAGCTTTTGTTGAGAGACGGAATTTTAAAAGGATTTCCTTTTTTCGTTCGTCACTTGCCTTTTTGGCAGGTGGCGATTTTTATTTTTACAGGGGTGAAAAATATGCAACTTTTGAAGTATTCCATAATGGTCTTAATCGGTTCGATCTCATATGGCACATTATCCACCATGATGAAGTTTGGATTCATGGATGGCCATTCATCCGGAGAACTGGTCGGCAGTCAATACCTCGTCGGTTGGCTGATTGTCTCCGTGTTATTTCTTTTTTCGTTTAAATATAAAGTTTCATGGAAGAGTGCCGGATTACTTTTAATCACGGGCATGATGTCCACTTTCGTCGGAAAGGCATATGCCGTTTCCGTATCCGAGCTTCCCGCTTCCATTGCCGTTGTCTTTTTATTTCAATTTACCTGGATAGGCGTCCTCATTGAAAGTTTCATAAATAAAAGACGCCCGGATAAAAATAAACTCATTGCCATTTTCGTTCTCTTCATCGGAACATTATTGGCAGGCGCGATCTTTGGTCAGCCTCTATCCGGCCTAAGCCTAAAAGGCGTATTGTTCGGTCTATTGTCTGCCTTGCTTTTTGCGCTATATATGTATTGCAACTCTCAATTCGCAGTTGGGGAATCTTCAATGAAACGGCTGTTTTACATTGCAACAGGTGGTATGCTGACTGCTGTATTCACAACTAATCCCGTCACACTTGTGACGAATCTTGTCCAAACGAACCTATGGTACTACGGTCTGCTGCTCGGCACATTGGGTGTTTTAGTTCCTTTCTTTTTCTTTGCTGTCAGTTTGCCCAAAGTGGGTGTCGGCCTTGGAACGATTCTTTGTGCTGCGGAACTGCCCTCAGCGATGGTCGTTTCCGTCATCTTTTTGCATGAACAGGTTACGTCACTGCAATGGTTCGGGATGTGCTTGATCATCGTAGGCATCGCCTTGCCTGAGGGAATAAAGCATCTGCCGCATTTCCTTCCTGACAGAAAAAAAACGATGCATGAAAAAAGGATTTCATAACGTGCATGCGCACAAGAAAGACCATTCCCGTTAGAGGAATGGTCTTCTTTTGTATATTGTTTTTCCTTTTCTTCTTAAGAATCCAATTGTTGTACTTGAAATAGGTTGTAGTAATGCCCTTGCTTTTTCATAAGTTCTTCGTGTGTTCCCATTTCCGTAATTTCCCCATTATCGATATGAACGATCCGATCGGCATGGGTGATGGTGGATAACCGATGGGCCACGATGATGGTTGTCCGGTCTTTCGCTAAAATATCCAGCGCCTCCTGGATGTAGTGTTCACTTTCCAAATCCAATGCGGATGTGGCTTCATCAAGTACAAGGATTGGCGGGTTTTTCAAAAATACCCTCGCAATGGCCACTCGTTGCTTTTGGCCTCCGGATAATTTAACTCCCCGCTCCCCGACTTTCGTTTCATATCCTTCTTTCAGACCCATGATGAAGTCATGGGCATTCGCCGCCTTTGCCGCTTCAAATACTTCTTCATCACTTGCATCAGGTCGTCCCATAAGGATGTTGGCCTTAACCGATTCGCTAAATAAGATATTATCCTGTAGAACCATTCCTATTTTATCTCTTAGAGAGCGGACTTGATACTTACGGATATCCGTCCCATCCAATAATACCTTTCCCTCCGTCACATCATAGAAACGGGAAATCAAACTGACGATCGAGGATTTCCCGCCGCCGCTCATCCCGACAAGTGCAATGGTTTCCCCTGGTTTGACATCCAAGTTTATATGTTTCAAAACGGGTGCCTCTTTTTCGTCATAAGCAAACGATACATCCTGAAAGGTTATTCTGCCTTCCACATGCTTAAGCTCTTTCGCCCCTGGTTCGTCATCGATATCATACTTCTCATCCACAAACTCAAAAACCCTGTCCATGGACGCCAATGTCTGGGTCATTGTCGTCGAAGAGTTAACTAAACGTCTGAGGGGATTATAAAGCCGGTCAATGAAACCGACGAAGGCAACCATGGTACCCAGTGACAATTGTTCATGAATGACCTGATAACCGGCAAATCCTATTACGAGCAAGGGGGCAATATCCGTGATCGTATTCACGACGGCAAATGACTTGGCATTCCAGCTTGTATGCTTTAGGGCCTTATCGAGGAAATTCTTGTTTTGCTTCGCAAACAATTCCTGTTCCCTGTCTTCTATCGCAAAGCTTTTGATGACTGACATCCCTGAAACCCGTTCATGAAGGTGACTCTGTACATCAGCTAACGCTTGGGATCGAATCCTTGTATAGGTTCTCAGCTTGCCAAAGAAATGCTTAATCGAAAATGCGTAAAAAGGAAGCATGATGATCGATACAACGGTTAACTTCACGTCCATTGTAAACATGATGACTATCACTATGATGATCGTTGCTATATCGAGCCAAAGGTTCATCAAACCCGTGATGACAAAGTTCTTCGTTTGTTCCACATCCGTGATCATCCTCGAAATGACCTCGCCCACCCTTGTATTGGAATAATATTTAAAACTCAGTTTCTGTATATGAGTAAATAAATCATTACGAATATCATATAAGATTTTCGTTCCGGTCCATTGCGCAAAATATTGTCTGTAATACTCAATCGGCGGTCTAACTGCAACGAAAATGAAAATCATGATGGCCATTGCCCATAAAAGGCGTTCGGATTTCACGGCTTTGGACAGGTCACCATTTCCGATGATGTCATCCACTATATACTTACTGAGCAATGGAAGCAGAAGCGGAATTGCGAACTTTAGCAATCCAATCAGTACCGTTCCGATTATCTGCCATTTATATGGTTTGACGAATTGCAAATATCTCTTAATGCTCCCCACGGAATACCTCCTTTTCTGAATCATTAAATCCAAATGAAAAAAGTCCATAACAGCAATTTGGAATCTTATATGCACTGTTCAATTATATTTTCCTTTTCGATGATTAAGTATCAAAAGGATTTCATTCACTAACTTTCAAACACATTTAAAGGAGGTTTAATGGTTCCTGCATCGTGATAGATTGAAACAGTTGTGTAGATATATGTTACACAATGAAAAAGCCTGCCAATTAAGCAGCAGGCCTTTTCTATCATCGATAGGTTAAAAAGCGTTCATACCAACTATCAATAAACTCTGCGGAGAATGGTCCTTTTCGCTGGCGTATCATATAAATCAAATAGTCTACGTTCTGTTTCAATATTGAATCGATGGCATCCGGGTAATTCATTTCTTTCCGATGCCTTTCATATTCATCCTCATCCAGCAAATTAAACGTCATATCTGGGAATACTTTAATGTCCAGGTCATAATCAATGTATTTCAATGCTCCCGAATCGTATGTGAACGGCGAACTGATATTGCAATAATAATAAACCCCGTCCTCTCTCAACATACCAATAACATTAAACCAATACTTTGAATGAAAATAGCAAATCGCCGGCTCTCTCGTAATCCAGGTCCTTCCATCTGATTCCGTTACCATAGTACGGTCATTCGCTGCTATCACCAGATTTTGGGTCCCTTTTAAAACGGTTGTCTCTTCCCAGATACGATGGATATGTCCATTATGTTTATAGCTGTGGATTTGGATTTTTCCTCCTTCGGCAGGAACAATCCCCATTTATCTCTCCCTACTTTCTATAGACACCCTGACAGCGTACTGTGCCCTATTCCGTTTGCAGTTGTTGTGTGTATTTAAAATATATACTTTTTTCCATTTACCCTATATTCCTATATTATAGCGATTTATTCACAAATTTAAAACAAAAGTGGCTAATCTCCCAGTGAAAATGTGTAAATAAGTCGAAAAAGTCTGACCATCCACCCATTTTAACTAAGAAATTAGCCGGTTATTTATCGTATGGCAGCCTGTCCTTGCTGAAAATAACGGATGACTTCTTCCGTTTGCTTCTCGAACATATCATGGATACTTTTCAATTCCTGCTTTTTGAGTTGAATCTCTTCCTGAATGGTGACCGCTTCACTCTCCTCTTCCAGGGCAAGGAGTTGCTTCTCTATATCTTGGCATCTTTCGATTTCGGATTGTAAAAGTAAAAGCTTATCCATCGTTTTCAACTGGTCGTTAATAAGCCGGTTAAATTCCTCCATGAATGCACCTTCCTAATCTGTATTTTTTCTATAAGTATGTATATTCTATTTTAATCAGCTTTTTCCTTTGACATAAAATGTAAACACAACGAAACATTTGTCGAATACAATGAAAGGCAAAAAAAAGCACCCTTCATAAGAAGGATGCTTTTTCATCGGCAATTAGCCTTGGTTTTTATTGCTTTGAGATTTTTGGTTTTGTTGTTTCACTTCTTGAACGTTAGTTTCAGAAGCAAACTCTGTACCGAATTGGCCTTGTGCTTGACCTTGGCCTTTTCTTTGTTGAGATTGCGCGTTTTGTTGTCTCACTTCTTGAACGTTAGTTTCAGAAGCAAACTCTGTACCGAATTGGCCTTGACCTTGTTGAGATTGCGCGTTTTGTTGTCTCACTTGTTGAACATTTGTACCTGCTTGTGATTTATTCATGTTTTTAGCCATTGATATCACCTCCACGATAATAAGATAACCATTATCCAGGAGTGCTATCCAACAAAAATCATTTAAATTTTTCCAGTTACATTAAACAAGCAATGAAATGCCTCCATCAACAATTACGGTTTGTCCACGAATCATACTGGCTCCATCGGAAATTAAAAACAGGATGGTATTCACCATATCTTCCACCTCGACCATCCGGCCAGCGGGAGTCTGATCTGCCGCCTCAGCAAGCATTTCATCCCGATTCGGGAAAGACTTCAGGGCATCCGTATCGATCACACCGCCTGATACGGCATTGACACAAATATTTTTTGCAGCCAGTTCGACCGCTAAATATCTTGTCAGTGCTTCAAGTGCAGCCTTGGAAACTCCAACAGCTGTATAATTTTTCAAATAGCGAATGGAGCCCAGTGAACTGATGCTGACAATTTTCCCTCCGCCGTTCCTCTCCATTAATTTCGCCGCTTCCTGTGCGCAGAAAAGGAGGGCTTTTGTATTGATGTCCATGGTCCAGTTCCAATGGGATTCCTCCAGCTCCATCAATGGGCGCTGCACTCCAGAGGCCGCATTATTAATGAAAATATCCAAACGTCCATAATAAGCATCGATTTCCTCGAACATGCTTTTCACTTTCGCAACGTCACCGACATTTGCCTTAACTACAAGGGCTTTGCGCCCTAACGCTTCAATTTCGGCCGCCACTTCTAATGCTTTCGACTTGCTCCGGGCATAATTAATAACGAGGTCGTAACCTTCCTCTGCAAGCCTTATTGCCGTGCTTCTGCCTAAACCTTTACTGCTACCTGTAACGAGTGCCACTTTTTGTTCCATACGTTTATTCATCCTTTCTGAGTAAACACCTAGTAATAAAAATCATTTTTTAAGGAGTGTTACTGTTATGTATGTTGGACGTGATATGACAGAGTTATCGATGATGCAAAAATCGGATTGGGAAAATAGTGAACTTGCCTATTTTCATCACTCCCTTCAACAAATGGTACCTTATTTAAACCAAGAAGGACAGAGTATCCATAGCGAAATTGTCAAAGAAATTGAAAATAGAGGCGGACTTAATAGACAAGAAGCAGATTATACCCATGGAACGAAAACCATTTACGATTGATTTTATACGGATATCGCTTTAATAATCAACAAAAGGAAGAGGATATCTTAGCGGATATCCTCTTTTAGCATAATATCCCTGTTCCCACGGAAATACAAATCGCACCCAAAAAATAAAGAATGTAATATGATTGAACCCACGAATGCTTGAATACTATAAAGATTTATTCGATACTCTCTTTTTCTTTATACGCTCTCATCATTTTTTGGTGGGAAACCGGAAATGCCAACTCCTCCATCTCTGCCTCACTCACCCACTTAAGTTGCTGTTCTCTTAATGTCTCTTCACTGATGGCTTCTTTGACCACTCCGATATACGTGTCCACTTTCCAAACGAGGTGTGAGAAAACATGTTCAATTCTTACAAGTGATTCAGTGATTTCCGGTTTGACGCCATACATTTCCTGAAACCTACTTTCGAAGAACTCCCTCTTATGCAAAAGGGATGAATGGTTTTCGAAATTCGGATATTCCCAAAGATTTGCAAGCAATCCTTCTGGTGCTCGCTTGTGAATTAAAAACTCACCTTTTTCATTCGTTAAAACGGCAGCTACAATTGGTACATCCCGCGTCTTTTTCTTTTGGATTTTCACCGGCAATTCCGACTGAACCCCAGCTTCAAATGCTAGACAATGACTTTGGACGGGACATAATAGGCAGGCAGGCTTACCTGGTGTACAAATCAATGCTCCAAGTTCCATCAACGCTTGATTGAAGGCAGAGGTATGTTCATGATCGATCAGCTTTCTGACGGCTGCTTCGAAAGTTTTTCTTGTCTTCGGCTTTGCAATATCTTCATATATCATCAATATCCTTGATAAAACACGCATGACGTTTCCATCAACGGCTGGCTCCGGCTTACCGTATGCGATACTAAGTATCGCACCAGCTGTATAAGGGCCGACACCTTTCAATTTGGATATTTCATCGGGATCATCCGGTACAATCCCATTATAGGATGCCTTCACTTCCTGAACGGCACTATGCAGATTCCTTACACGTGAATAATATCCCAGCCCTTCCCATGCTTTTAGGATTTTCTCTTCATCGGCATTGGCAAAATCCTCGAGTGTAGGAAACCATTCCACAAACCGGTTGAAATAAGGAATCACCGTGTCCACTCTCGTTTGCTGCAGCATTATTTCAGAAACCCAAACACGGTACGGGTCCTTATTTTCCCTCCATGGCAATTCTCTTTGTTCTTCGAGAAACCAGGAAACCAAATCTTTTTGAAATTCATCGATTTTTATTTTTTCTATTGTCGGGATCGTTATTTCTTTCACATCAGTTCCTCCAAAGATGTTACACTCTTATCAAAATTGGGAATACCTATAGTAGGCCATTCTTTTTTTAATATCATGTTCATATTCATTTATTTGTAAAGATTCACGGAAATAAATCAAAATTATATTCATTTGATGGTTAATATATAAATACGGTATGATGAAAGAAGACCATTTTTTTCAAATTGTGGCAGGGAGGTTAGTTTTTTGGATACAGGTACTCACTTTGTCATGGGAATTGCTCTTGGAGGTCTTGCCACATTAGATCCTGTCATTGCGCAGAGCCCAGTCACTGCAAGTGCAGTCATAGCAGGTACGATATTGGGATCACAAGCTCCGGACATTGACACTGTTTTAAAATTAAGGAATAACGCTGTATATATACGAAACCACCGTGGAATCACGCATTCCATTCCCGCTGTTTTACTCTGGCCCTTGATTATCAGCGGAGCACTTTTCGCCATCTTACCTGAAGCAAATTACCTTCATCTTTGGCTTTGGACCTTTTTAGCCGTTTTCCTTCACGTGTTCGTGGATATATTCAATGCTTATGGGACCCAGGCTCTCAGGCCGATTTCGTCAAAATGGGTAGCTTTAGGGGTCATCAATACCTTTGACCCGTTCATTTTTGGAATACATGTTGCCGGCCTGATATTATGGGGCTTTGGATTTCCTCCAGGCTATTTATTTCTTTCCATTTACGGAATACTCGTCATTTATTATATTTCCAGGTTCAGGGAACAAGCTTTTATAAAAAAAGTGGTCAAAAAGCAAATTCCAGGAGCAAGGAAAATCCTATTATCACCGACCATGCGTTTTCATCGCTGGAAAATTGCGGTGATTACCGAAAAGAATTATTATGTGGCACGGGCCGATAATGGATATGTGACGATTCTAGATACCTTCGATCGAGTGCCATTGCCTGAAAGTGAAATTCTTGAAGCCGCCAAAAAGGATATCAACTTGGCAGCCTTTCTGTCCTTTTCGCCGGTTTACCGATTTGAAATCGAACAGATTAAAGAATATTATGAAGTCCGTTTTATCGATTTAAGATACCGCAGCAATGGATATTACCCGTTTGTGGCAGTGGTCCATTTAGACAGCGAATTGAATATCTTGAATTCTTATACCGGCTGGATCTTTAGCGAAGCGAAACTGCAGAAGAAATTGAATATTATTTTGTAGTCACTGCGTATTGAAAAAGAGCTGATTCCAGGGAACCCCTCTGGAATCAGCTTTTTTAATGCACTCGATTCTGCTGATTTAATAACTGTTGATATTTAGGGTTTTTTGCAATGAATTCGTGGAATTGCTCACCGTAGTTATCAATCCAGGTCCTTACAACTCGCGATGTCATTTCTTCTCCGGCATATTCATGCCCGGCCTTTGCATAGGTCGCCTCGAAATCTTCCCATAATAATTCCACCCAAGTCAAAGCTTGCTCATACGTGATGTGTTCATTTTTCTCAAGCAGTATCTTGGTTAATCTTTCATGGTAATCATTCATTAGAACCACCTCATTGCCAATATTTTTACAGAATGAACTATACTGTTCCATACCCATACTAGTGGTAAGCGGAAACGCTTCTGTCTTTAATCTGATGCTTGGAGGAGAAAAATTTGCGAAATAAACAAAAAGGATTCCCCAACCAAAACAATAATAAATTCCAAGGCGAGCCTCGTGCCAAAGCAAGGTATGCTTCAAAGCGTGCAGATGGCAGTATAAATACACACCCTCAAGAAAGAATGAAAGCCTCAAACGAGCGATCGAATTAAAAGATGCACCAGAAGGAATCGGGTAGTTCCCCGGTTCCTTTTTATTTTAACATTGAAATCGGCAGTGCTTCTTCCTTACCGCTTCCGCCTAAGCGGTATCCCCAGGCGAATACGCCATTCATATAATCAATTTTGAAATAGACACCGGGATCTCCGTCAATTTGATATATTTCACCTTTTTTGAAATCATCCGGATTTAACAAATAGGCCTTTGCCATCGTCACTTTTCGTTCCAATACTGAAAATTCATTAACCATTCCCAATTGCTCTGCTTTTCTCGCTTTTTCAGTCAACGCTGCAATTTCCTGCTGTAGTTCATAGGCGGACAACTTGCTGTATCTTACGTCGCTCATATATATGACTCCTTAAATGAAATATTAATTTACCTCTATATTAAACAAAATTTTGTGATTTGGCTATCGATGCACTTAATCCCCATCAGGATTGGAAAGATAACGCTCAATCAATTCTATTGGAAAACCTTTTCGGTATAATGCCTGCTTCATTTTTTGTTCATATTCGAAGCCTTCATGGTTTTTATATCGACGTTGCATTTTTTCGGCATGGTGGCAAAGAGAATCCCATTGTTCATCTTCATCCTTTTCAACCGTCACATCTTCAAGTGCTTCATGGATGACATCTCTTGGGAAGCCTTTCCGTAACAAGGTTTGTTCAACCTTCAGCTTTAAAGCTCGTTCGGAAATGTTTTTTTCCTTTTTGACCGCTTTTCCAGCAAGTTTGCTTGCATGTTCAATCTGAATATCATAGGGGTATTCCTTCAATGCCTCGACAACCAACTTTTCTTGCACCCCTTTTTCCTTAAGCTCGAGCTTAAGGGTAGTGGGCCCTTTATTGCCGCCATTCACATGGGTCCGTACGTAAGCCTTGGCAAATTCAAGGTCGTCTAAATAGTTAAAGCTGTAAAGTTTATGTATCGCTTCCTTAATGATCGGCTCTTCCGTTTCCTTCTTTTTTAAATAAAGGCGAATTTCCGATTCCGAGCGCATCCGGTATGATAAATAATTAAGTGCATCGGTAAATGCTTTTTGGATTTCATCATGGAATTGTATTTCAGCCAAAAGCAGGTCATCAAGTTCCATACCCTTTTTTAAGTGAAATTTAAATAGCACTTCTTCGTCTACACTGAAGGCATATTTTTCGTCAACGAAAATGTTATAACGATCTTTACGTTTCTTTTGGGTTGTTATTTTTGTTATGTTTGGCATAAATCCACCCCCTCCACTACTTTACCCCTTTACGTTTACCATTTCTATATATAGCATGTCTAAAAATGAAAAAAGAACATGGGCATGTTAAAGTGAAGGAAAGAAAGGGAAAGGAAGTGGTTTTCATGAAAATAGCCATTGCTGGTGGAAGCGGTTTTGTCGGCACAGCCCTTATTGATGAATTATCAAAAGAAAATCATGATATATATATTTTGACGCGTCATCCCGAAAAATTTAATAAACAGACTAATTTGACATATATCGGCTGGTTGACCAAGGACGCAAAGCCGGAAAAACAATTGGCAGGGCTCGATGTTTTCATTAACCTTGCTGGTGAATCTTTAAACAGCGGGCGTTGGACACCTGAACGAAAACGCCGGATTGTCGAAAGCAGGGTCGAAGCTTCCAAAGAGATGAACCGGATCATTTCCATACTGCCCGATAAAGTGTCCGTCATCATTAATGCAAGTGCAATCGGATATTATGGTATTTCGGACGATGAAACCTTTACCGAAACCTCTGAATCAATTGGTGATGATTTCTTGGCCCTTACTGTTCAACTATGGGAAAAGGAAGCGGCTAAATCACGCTCTTACAGTAAAAGGTTGATTCTGACAAGATTCGGGGTGATTCTTGGAGAAAAAGACGGTGCACTGCCAATGATGGTCCTCCCCTATAAACTATTCGGCGGAGGAAAGATGGGCAAAGGGAATCAGTGGCTTTCCTGGATTCATATCCATGACGTGGTCCGTGCAATCATCTTTTGCATGAACGATGCTCGGATAGAAGGTCCAGTCAATTTTACTGCACCGAACCCCGTTCAGATGGATACATTCGGGAAAACGATAGGAGCTGTCCTGCACCGGCCCCATTGGTTGCCCGTACCTCCCTTCTTCCTCAAGAAACTGCTTGGGGAAATGAGCATACTTGTACTTGAAGGGCAAAATGTACTTCCCGCTAAACTTAAAGTGGAAGGATTCACCTTCTCCTTTCCAACCCTTAAAGAATCTTTACAAAATATCTTAAAAGAAGATTCTCACGTATGAAAGGGTCATTTTAGGAAAAAATAGGGATATTAAGTGGAATGGAGATGATCTAATTGCTTAAAAAACACGATAAAGAGAAAAGTAACTTGACTAGTACACAAGCGATTCTTTATGCTCGCGAATTTAAAAAAGCAGATCGGGCTGGTGGATATACCGAAAAGAAATCCCGTCGTTAAGTTTGGAGTTTTTTCCCGTACATTTTGAACAGCCACTCAACACAAAATAAGCTGGAGATGATAAATGAATTCATCTCCAGCTTATTTTTTATTCTAGGGGGCGCTAACATGGGACGCAATAACATACACCATAATCGAGATAAGAACAAACAGAAACTTCCTCAGGTTCCTAAAAACCTGAAAAGTGATGGACTTGACGTTGAATATTCTTCCGAACTGGCTGACCAGGAAGACATCGAGGCACAAGCCCGGGCAAATGCGGCTGACCGCCGTGCTCATAATCGCCGCTTATAAGCAGGAGAAACCAACCAAGGGGCTGTTAATCAGCCTCTTATGTTTTCTTTATTTACATAGCTTATCCACAGCCCTGTGTATATTGTGGATATATTCAGAAAATACTGATAAAAAACAAGTACAATAAATCACCTTATCAACATGAAAATAATGTTATTTCTGGATAACCCTGTGGATTATGTGGATAAAGTAGATTTTAAGCTAACCACTCAGCATTATTATTGTGGATAACTATTCTCTCTCCTTGAATTGTTCCACAGGATTATTATTTATATAATAACTATCTGTTACGGTCTATATTATGTCTTACCTCCAAGTATTATTGTATGCCAAATGACTTTTCCACCCCTAACTTGTCAGTAGGCTTATTGCTATTGACCCCAGCATTAAAGAAGGTTCCCCAAACTTTTTCCATCAGCATTTTCTTCCAACTGTTTACGAAGCATGAATTTTTGCATCTTCCCACTTGCGTTTCGAGGCAGCTCATTACTGAAGATATATCTTCTTGGACGTTTATAGTTCGCCAGTGTTTCACTGTTCTTACACCAGGTTTCTAAGTCGGATTCCGCTAGCGTTGGGTCTTTGGCTACGATGAAGGCCGTTACCATTTCCCCCCAATGATCATCTGGCTGACCAAGGACTGCACAGTCGAGAACTCCTGGATGCTCATATAATGTATCCTCCACTTCCCGTGGATATATATTTTCCCCACCGGAAATGATCATGTCGTCCACCCGGTCCTTGACCCACAGATATCCATCCTCATCCAGGAAACCGATGTCACCGGAATGGTACCAGCCTTTGTAAAGCGCCGTTTCGGTCTCTCTATCTTTTTGAAAGTAACCCCGCATGATACATGGACCCTTCACAAGGATCTCCCCTGTTTCCCCAGGTTCAAGCATATCCTCGGGATCCGATGGCCCTTCTTCATTCGGGCGGACAATGATGATTTCATGTTCGGAGCATGCCTTGCCGGCAGAACCCGCTTTCCTAATTTGATCTTCCTCCAATAGGAGAGTGATGGCGGGACCCATTTCAGTCATTCCATAAGCTTGGATGAACTGCATGCCGAGTTTCTCCTGACAGGCCCTTACAAGTGAGGGGGCCATCGGGGCTGCTCCATAAAGCCCAAGCTTCAAACTCTGGAATTTATAATCATCCAAGTTTTCCTGAATGAGCATGTTCCACATCGTCGGAGCAGCAAAAAACTTGGTGATCCCCTCGGATTCAATCAGTTCCATTACCTTTTTGGGATTAAACTGATGTAATATGACATTTGCGGCACCGACCTGTACGCGAGGTAAAAAGGAACAGTGCAATTCGGCACAATGGAACATCGGTGCAGTAATCAAACCGATATCAGAGCGTTCGTACTTCATTGCTTTTATTAAAATCTCTGCTTGTTTGACCATATCTTTATGAAGGTGGATGACCCCTTTGGGCCGTCCGGTAGTCCCGCTCGTATACATGATGGCATAGATATCATCCTCGTGAACATCCACTTCTTCTGGCTTTGATGAGATGCTGGCCAATTTCTGGCGGTAACCTTTGGCATATCCAGGTACATCATCATCAATATACCAAAAGGCCGTTTCCGAAAAACGCTTTTCAACCGCGGCAACGTTCGCTTCCAATTCGTGTTCGAATAAAACGACCTTTGGAGCAGCGTCGTTCAAGATGAAAGCCAACTCTTCCGGCATTAACCGGAAATTGATTGGATTAAAGATTGCACCGATTTTTGCACAGGCAAAGAATGCTGTTGCAAGCTCTTCATTGTTGTAAAGGTACGTAGAGACCCTGTCCCCTTTCCGCACCCCTTCCGCTTGAAGGGCCGCCGCCAACCTATTCACCTGCTCATTCCATTGAATGTACGTATAGCGGATATTTCTTCTCACGTCGTAGATAGCTTCTTTAATGGGGAATTCCTGAACCGTCTGATCAAAGATATTTTTAATCGTCACTGACATATCATTTTCCTCCTCAAGTAGGCCCACCATCAACAGGAAGAGTTCAGGCAAAGCCTGCGATGGTCGGCTTCATCCCTTTTCAGCTTTTACTTTCGTGCGAATTACGAATATTCATAAATGGAATGTCCAGATTCAGTCCAATCTTTCTATGATGGTCGCATTCGCCATCCCATGACCTTCACACATTGTTTGCAGCCCATAACGGCCGCCAGTCCTTTCTAACTCATGGATCATTGACACCATCAATCTGGCCCCGCTGCCGCCAAGAGGATGACCCAAGGCAATCGCCCCGCCATTTGGATTCAGTTTCTTCGGGTCTGCCCCCGTTTCTTTTAGCCAGGCAATCGGTACAGGAGCGAAAGCCTCATTCACTTCAAAGATGTCGATATCATCAATTGTAAGACCTGCTTTTTCCAAAGCTTTTTGGGTGGCGGGAATCGGCCCCGTAAGCATCAGGGTGGGATCTGACCCGACAACAACCCGTGTATGCACTTTAAAGCGCGGTTTCAATCCAAGCTCTTCGGCTTTACTGCGTTCCATCAATAATAAAGCGGCAGCACCGTCACTGATTTGACTTGAATTCCCCGCATGGATTAAACCGTCTTCTTGGAAAACCGGTTTCAATCCAGCAAGTACTTCAAGCGTAGTTCCACCCCTTGGGCCTTGATCTTCCGTAACTTCGATATGATTTCCTTCTTTATCAGTACCCGATACTGATATCATTTCACGATTAAAATGTCCTTCTTTTTGAGCACGTATTGCCTTGGCATGGCTCTCCACGGAAAACTGATCACAATCTTCACGTGTTATTCCCCACTTATCGGCAATTCTCTCAGCTGATAATCCTTGGTTGATCACCTCATAAAGGTCCATATACTTTTGGCTTGTTACAGCACCTTGATAATTAGACCCCATGGGAACTCGTGACATGTTTTCCACTCCACCTGCCACTACCACATCCATATCACCCGACAAGATGGCCTGGGAAGCGAAGTGGACTGCCTGCTGACTTGATCCGCATTGACGGTCAATCGTCGTTCCCGGCACTTCAATCGGAAATCCGGCAATCAGTGCAGCAACCCTTGCTATATCACCGGCCTGTTCGCCCGACTGTGAAACACAGCCTAAAATGACATCATCGACAATAGCCGGATCGATGCCCGCCTTTTCAATCAGCTTCTTCAATACTTCCCCTGCCAGATCATCAGGGCGGACGTCTTTCAAAACACCGTTCCTTCTGCCTACTGGCGTGCGAATCCCTTCAACGATAACCACTTCCCGCATATACTCTCTTCCCTTCTCAACCTTTTTATTAAATTAAAGACCCATATTCTTAGCGATGATCTTCTTCATGATTTCATTTGTCCCGGCATAGATGCTCGCTACCGGAACATCCCGATACCTTCTGGCAATCTTGTATTCCTCCATATATCCATAGCCGCCATGAAGCTGCATGCATTCAATGGATATTTTTCTGGCAGTCTCCGTCAAACGCCATTTTGCCATCGAAACTTCAGTTACAACCTGTTCACCAGCCATATGTTTGGTGATCAATTGATCTAGGAAGGCACGCCCCATTTTGATTTCCGTTGCCATTTCCGCGATTTTGAATTGAGTATTTTGAAACTGACTTACGGATTTTCCGAACGCTTCCCTGCCCTTCACATACTCAATCGTATCGGCCAGCATATCCTCAGATGCGGTTTGAGCACAAATTGCCACCACAAGTCGCTCCTGCTGCAGTTTATCCATTAGGTAATTAAACCCTTTGTCTTCTTCACCAAGCAGGTTTTCCTTTGGAACACGGCAATCCTCGAAGATGAGCTCTGCTGTATCCTGACTGTGCAAACCAAGCTTCTTCAGTTTTCGACCCCTGGAAAACCCGGGTGTATCCCTTTCGACCACGACTAAGCTAACGCCTTTATGTTTCGGAACTGCATTTGGATCCGTTTTACAGGCAACGATGACCAAATCCGCATGTATGCCATTCGTGATGAATGTCTTTTGGCCATTTACTATGTAATGATCTCCATCCAAAATGGCAGTCGTTTTAATATTGGCCAAATCCGAACCTGTACCAGGCTCTGTCATGGCAATGGCTGTAATGACTTCCCCCGTCGTGCATTTGGGAAGCCAGCGCTGTTTCTGTGACTCATTTCCGTATGCGGAAATATACGGAACGGTGATGTCACTGTGAAGTCCGAAACCAATGAAACCAGAACCGACTCTTTCCAATTCCTCATTAATTATGACTGCAAAGCCCCAATCTACCCCTGAACCCCCATAATCTTCTCCTAGGTCCGGACATAAAAAACCCTGTTCCCCCATTTTCACCCAAAATGACCGGGGAATGATCCTCTCTTCTTCCCATCGTTCATAGTGGGGAACTGCTTCTTTCTCTAAAAACTTTCGGAATGACTTACGGAAAATCTCATGATCTTCACTTAGGTATGGATGTTTCATCTGTTTTATCTCCTCTCCAATTCTTTGTCGGAGGCTCTTTTCCTGGATTTAGAATGGATTGCCCTGAAGGAATTAACAACTTACCTGGGTGACATTCTAATGGCCCCATCCAGTCTGATGGTTTCCCCATTCAGCATTGGATTCGTTATGATGCTTTCCGTTAGTTTAGCGTACTCTTCTGGATACCCGAGCCTTGATGGGAATGGTACGGTTTTCCCTAATGACGTCCTAGCTTCATCAGGTAACGAATCGAACATCGGAGTATGGAATAGACCCGGTGCAATCGATACGACACGTATCCCTTTGCTGGCAAGCTCCCTTGCGATTGGCAGAGTCATACCAACAATCCCACCCTTGGAGGCACTATATGCGGCTTGTCCGATTTGTCCTTCAAAGGCAGCGACCGAAGCAGTATTGATAATGACGCCACGCTCCCCTTCTTGATTCGGCTCATTTTCGACCATTTTTTCCGCGGCAAGCCGGATTACGTTAAACGTACCGACCAAATTGATTTGCACGACTTTTGAGAACGCTTTCAATTCATGCGTACCTTTTCTGCCTATGACCTTCTCTGCAATTGCAATGCCTGCACAGTTGATGACCGCATTGATGCTCCCGAATTTTTTCATCCCTTCATCCAACGCCACCGATACGCTTTCTTCACTTGTTACATCCGTTTTAATAAATAGGACTGAATCTCCCAATTCCTGAGCCATTTTAGCGCCTTTTTCCTCAGAAAGGTCAAATATGACCGCTTTTCCACCTTTTTTAATGATGTTTCTTACTGTCGCGGCTCCAAGACCTGAAGCTCCTCCTGTCACAACTGCAATCGTTTCTTGAATTTCCAAATCCTCACCCCATTTGTTTCTAGAATATATATTCATCTTTAACTATCATCAAAACCTATTTTCAAGATTTATTTCACCGCTTGCCTGCTTTATCGTTCACTTTCAAGTCATGAAGGGTTTCGGTAAAGCCTTTGATTACCTGTTCAAAATCCTGCTTCAGCCCATCCAGCTCTTTAATGCGTTCATTTATTTCGTTCAGCTTCTGTCCTGCAGTTTCAATCGTTTTTTCCAATTGCTTTATGCCTGTCCTATCCTTATCGAATAAAAGGACGATATCTTTTATTTCCACTAACGAAAAACCATACTTCTTACCGCGCATTATGATTTTGAGCTGCGCATATTCCTTCTTTCCATAAACCCTTTTTCCCGTTTCGGTACGCTTTGGTTTAAGCATACCCAGTTCCTCATAATATCGGAGGGTCCTTGTCGTCAATCCGAATTCTTTTGCTAAATCAGAAATGGTGTACATGTTAAAACCACACTTTGCAAAGGGATTATTTACCTTCATTTTAACATTGACGTTAACGTAAACTTCAATAATTATTCACAAAATTTATAATATATGAAACTGTATGAAAGATTTAAATTGATATACTAAGGGTATATTCTTTTAAAGAAGGGAATGATCGCTCAATGCTATGTTCAAAAATATTAGTTGCTTATGATGAATCCGAATTGGCACTTAAATCTTTAGAAAAAGCGATTGAATTAGCGAAGCTGGATCCCGCTATCGAAATCCAGGTGCTTCACGCTGTTACGCTGCCAATCAAACCAAATATATATGGCAATGCCTTTCAGGAAATTGAAGAATCCATGCTCAAGTATGGCAAGGAAGTGATTAAAAAAGCGGAAGCGCTTTTATCCGAAATCCCGAATGCATCCCAAACATTTGTCATAGAGGGTTCAGCCATCACGGCTTTATTGGAACATGCAAAATCCCAGAATTGCGACCTTATCATCATGGGCAGCCGCGGATTGAGTGGCTTCAAGGAATTCCTTGGCAGCGTGAGCCACTATATCGTTCAACATTCCCCAGTTCCTGTCTTGCTGGTCAAATAAAATTCACGGCAGTACTCTTTATGACCAGCCCTTTCCTAGGCTGGGTTCCCCTTGGAATCCAGCCTATTTATGCGTGCATGAAATCCAAACTTATCATGTTTTACAAACACTTCCGTTTACAGGTAAAATGAAACTAATTTAAACGAGGATAACAGGTGACGCAATGGATATTAAACATTTGCAATACTTTATAGAGGTAACCAATTTCAATAGCTTCACTCGGGCTGCCGACCATTTATTCATTACCCAGCCGACCATCAGCAAGATGATTAAAAACCTGGAAGCCGAGCTAGGAGTTGAGCTTTTTGATCGTTCACGCAAGCAACTGATTTTGACCGATGCAGGCAGGGTCGTCTTAGAGCAGGCAAAATTGATCGATAAAGCCTTCCACAATTTAGAAACGGAAATGGACAATTTATTAGGTTTGAAAAAAGGACATATACGCATCGGGCTTCCGCCGATAATAGACGCTTCTTTCTTCCCCCGGATACTTAGCCGTTTTCACGAGGATTATCCTAATATTACCTTTCAATTAGTAGAGGATGGTTCAAAGAAAATAGAAGAATCCGTTCAAAGTGACTTAATTGATATAGGCGTAATAGTCCTGCCAACCAACACCGCACTTTTTCATCATTTTGCTTTTTTGGAAGAAGACATCAACTTGATTGTCCATCCCTCCCATCCGCATGCTTGTGTGGAAGAAATTGATTTGGCCGACCTGGAAAAGGAATCTTTCATCTTATTCAATAAAGATTACGTCCTTCGAGATCTCATCATTTCATCCTGTAGTGAAGCTGGTTTTTCTCCACATATCGTCACGGAAAGTTCACGATGGGATTTTATTGAGGAAATGGTTTACTGTAAACTTGGCGTTGCTCTATTACCTGAAAGTTTATGTCGTCATGATGATCGCGTAAAGACAATCAAGGTTAAAAACCCCTCTATTAGTTGGAATTTAGGATTTATTTGGAGTAAGGACCATTACCTTTCATACGCTGCAAAAGAATGGCTGAAATATACGAGGGAAGCGTTATCACATAAGCAGTGAATTATCTAGCATGATTGATGTAAGCACTATCATAGCTTTAGGTTATGCACATGATAACATCTAACCATTTTACAATGAGTTACAGCGGGGTTAGACTAGTATAAGTAAAAAGCACGGTAAATGCTGATGGATCCACATATTCTAAAAAGGAGATATTCATGATCACTTTATCTAGTGTCGATGAGTTACAGGCAACAGAAGCAGCGCTGGAGAAAATTAAATATTCATACCCCGAACTATTTGATAAACTGCTCCATGTCGTTGCCTTAACACGGGCTCTTCAATTTAAATATCAATATATGGGCACATTACTCATGGATGAAAACCCTAACGAATACACCCCTGAATTCGTTATGCCCTCCGTTATCGGATTATATATAGAGGAAGTTCAAAAGTTAAAGGATGATCCGAATATCCAGGCATTACTTCAGACCTTCTCCCAAAATAAAAATATTGGATATGCCAAAATCAGTATGCTTGTGCTCGGTAAAAGCCCTGAATCGCTTTTAGGCGCCTCATGCATCAAATGAAGCCCCCTGATATACCCGAAAAAAAACCTCCCTTTTATGGAAGGTTTTTTTCTTTACGTGTAATTAAAGCACTTTACTCAAAAAGGCTTTAGTCCTTTCCTGCTGGGGATTATTGAAAATCTCACTAGGAATATTTTCTTCAATAATATAACCTTCGTCCATGAAAATCACACGATCTCCAACTTCTTTTGCAAACCCCATCTCATGGGTCACAACTACCATGGTCATGCCTTCCTTAGCCAGCTGCTTCATGACCTCAAGGACTTCGCCGACCATTTCCGGATCTAGAGCGGAAGTCGGCTCGTCGAATAGCATGATTTTCGGTTCCATCGCCAACGCCCTGGCAATTGCGACGCGCTGCTTTTGTCCCCCCGATAATGAATCCGGATATGCGTTCGCTTTCTCGGCAAGTCCTACTTTCTTAAGCAGTTCCATCCCTCTTTGGGAAGCCTGTTCTTTGGATATCTTGCGGACCTTTATCGGCGCAAGCATTATATTCTCAAGAACAGTCTTATGTGGAAATAAGTTAAAATGCTGAAATACCATGCCAACTTCCGTCCGGACTTTATTGATATTGACCTTCTTATCTGTCGTATCAAGCCCTTCAATGAAAATATGGCCTCCCGTTATCGTTTCAAGTTGATTGATGCACCTTAGGAAAGTGGATTTTCCCGACCCAGAAGGACCAATCACCACGACTACTTCCCGAGGGGAAACGATTGCATTGATATTTTTCAATACATCATTATCGCCAAATGACTTCTTAAGATTCTCCACCTTTATCATTCTGTTTTCAACCTACTTTCGAGTCTATTTAATACAAAACTTAAGATGAGGGTAAGGAATAGATAGATGAAGGCACACGCCAAGTATGGCTCCCACACTTTAAAGTACTGACTCCCCATCGCTTTCCCCCAATACATCAATTCCGGGGCAGCAATGACACAAAGCAGTGATGAATCCTTCAATAATACGATGAATTCATTTCCTAACGGAGGAATCATCCGTTTGAAGGCTTGAGGCAATACAACATGTATCATTGTTTGGACATGGGTCATTCCCAATGAACGGGCCCCTTCCATTTGCCCTTTATCGATGGATTGAATGCCCGCCCGGAAAATTTCGGCAATATATGCAGCTGCATTTAAAGATAAAGCAATGACACCGGCAGTTACTGCATTCGTTTCCCCGGTAAAAAAGGGCACGATTCCAAAATGAATTAAAAAGATTTGAACTAAAAGCGGTGTTCCGCGAAAAACCGTGACATAACAGTAAAATGGAAAGGCAAGCACCTTGTTTCCCATGATTTTCCCTAAACCGATCAATAACCCCAAAAAGGTTCCGATGAGGATGGAGGAAACTGACAGCCCTATAGTAAGCAATGTTCCTTTTAATAAGAAAGGAGCATATTCAAAAATAATATCCCAGCGAAAACTCATTTTGTTTCCCTCCTAAGGCCAAAAAAACTGCGTAACTTCACACGTAAAGTTACGCAATCTTTTTACTATCCATTTATTTTTATTGTTGTGATTTCAATGTTTCTATATCTGGATCAGTACCAAACCACTCTTTATATATTTCTGCATATTTCCCATTTTCATAAATGGCATTCACGGCTTTATCGAACTCCGATTTCAATTCACTGCCTTTTGGGAACATAAGACCATAAAACTCCTCATTGAAACTTTTGCTATCTTCAACGACTTTCAGTTTTTGATCGGGGTTATTTTTCACATATTCTTCAACAACCGTATTATCAGCTACGACAGCCGCAGCTCCGCCTTTTAGTAATTCCTGAATGGCCAGGTTATTATTTTCGAATTTTTTGATATCCTTGTGATTCTTTCCAAGGAGTTTCTCTACCGCTTCCTGTCCAGTAGTACCGGTCTGAACGGCAATGACGTTTCCTTTCAATTCATCTCCAGATTTTATATCACTATTCTCAGGAACGAGAATCTTGTTTGTGGATAAGAAATACGGAACCGAGAAGTCATAAGATTGTTTTCTTTCGTCATTCACTGTAATCGCAGATATGGCGACATCCGCTCTCTTACCTTCGATTTCAACAAAAATCGGATCCCAACCAACAGTTTCCAATTTAACTTCATAACCCGCTTCTTTTGCAACGGCATTGATGAAATCAACATCGAATCCTACAATCTTATCGCCTTCAAGATATTCAAATGGAGCATAGTTGGCGTCCGTCACGATCCTGAGTGTTTTTCCATTGGACTCTTCTTCATTACCAGTTGTCGAGACTTCCTTACCCTTCCCGCATCCTGTCATGACTAGTAACAAAGAAGCTACCATGGCAAACACTAAAAAAGAAACCTTTTTCAAAATAATCCCCTCTTCTCTCTCGTAAACTCTCTTTTTAAAAAAACAGATAAATCTAACTTTAGAGAACATTCAGTATATTCTTTTAAGAATATTATACGTTTATTTGTTTTTTTATGCAATAAAAAGTCGACAAATAACTTTAGTAAAATAAAATTTTAATCAATTAACTTGGTAAATCAAATACGCAGCTAAGCTCCAATGGGGAAAGATGCACCCTTTTACCCTTTATTCGAATTAATGGATATTATATTGAAAATAGATAGTGCCACCTTTCAAAAGGTTTAATAGAACAAAAATAAGCAGCGGCCATATTAGCGTGGCCGCTGCTCAAATGATTATTATGGAACTTCCTTATTCCCCTCTTCAATATCTAACATATCCAACAGGAAGATGAAAATCGGTATTCCGATGATCAATCCCCATATCCCAAGGAAATGCTCGGAAAACAATAGGATGATGAAGGTGAAAAATGTTGGAAGATTTGTTTTTGCCGACATGAATTTCGGATTTAAAATATAGCTTTCAATTGCATGGATTACAACTATCATGATTAATACAGCAATCACTTTGGGCATGCCGCCGATACTATAGGCAATCATACTAAGTGGAATGAGGGAGATGATGACCCCTGCAACCGGAATCAACCCCAGGAAGAAAATCATGATCCCTAGACCGAGCAACTGCGGGAAGCC
The DNA here is from genome assembly GCF_053608705.1 of Peribacillus sp. NPDC055009. NCBI lineage: Bacteria > Bacillati > Bacillota > Bacilli > Caryophanales > Bacillaceae > Peribacillus > Peribacillus sp. NPDC055009. The sequence continues at coordinate 25,917 of NZ_JBSGVZ010000011.1, forward strand.
AAGAATCCATAAGAAAGTTACAGATAGGACAGCATTCGTAATGGCTATCAAGAACTGGACCTCAATCACCTTTCCGAATGAATTGATGAATTTGACGCCAAAGTGGCTTAAGTTTATAAAGAAAGATTTAAATTTGGCCCGCTTGAATTTAGAAGTGAAACGAATGATTTTATCTTTTTCCAATAAGAAAAATAGACTAAGCAACATGGAAATGAAAATTTGAAATGCCAGTTTACCGAAATCGGATATATAAAGATAGAGTGTATTCATCTGTGTTTGAAGATCGAGCGGCGATCGCAGCTCGTTCATTATATTAATGGCATATTGAATGACCCTGCTATCTGGTGGATGTTGAAAGAAGAAAACGATCTGTGTCACTAATTCCGTGAATTGTAGCGTAATGACCGGTAGATATTTATAAAGAACGATGGCTAAACAAGAAATGACGACTGCATATAAAAAGCTTATAACAACCTTAGAGTTGATATGCATCACTTTATTCAGCCGAATCATGATAAATTGCTCCAGCCTTCCCATCAGGAAAGTGAAAACAAATGTGAATAACACGATATTAACCATACTGCCGATGCTAATTAAAAAGAGAACTAATACAATTAATGTAATTAACCTTGAAAAACCTTCGCTTTGCAAATACTCTTTTACCACTTACCTATCTCCTAACTACCATTCTGCCGTGATAATTCCATCTACCTTTCATTTTACACGGAATTGAGGAATTCTACTACAATTACCTTCCATTGACAACAAAATTATTTGAATAATCGGTAAGACTCAGGATGAAGACGTAGTTAAGACCGTTTTCGAAAATTCGACCATTAATTTCTCAGCTCTTTCTGCATGAAAAAACATCTGCCAAATCGGCAGATGCCAGACTTTAGACAAACTCAATGAAAATCGAGTATGTCTAAGCTTTTTTATTGTTTTTTAGAATTTGGACGTTGATTTCCGCTCCAGCCACTCGCTTTCCGCGGGCGGTCGCGGAGCCTCCTCAGCTTGCGCCTGCGGGGTCTTCCAGACGCGCTTTTCCCTCAGAAGTATCGTACCTTCCGCTCCAATCAACTCTGAATAAAATTCAGATAGAACCATACCTATGGAGTTGAAGGTGGTACTTTGGGTCAATTGGTTCGGGAAGTCCACTTGATGAAAGCTATGTTTTCCGGACACCTTTTATCTACAAACTAAAGCTGAGGCATAAGGCCTCAGCTTTTTTTATGGCTTGTACAATTTGGACGTTGATTTCCGCTCCAGGCACTTGCCGCGGGCGGTCGCGGAGCCTCCTCAGCTTGCGCCTGCGGGGTCTCCTCTAGACGCGCTTTTCCCTCAGAAGTCTCGTACCTTCCGCTCCAATCAACCAAATGGGCAGATGTTAATCTTCATCCTTCACATCGATATCTTCGGGAATGGGTTCGTTATAATAATCCGCTAAATCCTTCTTATATTTCTCCATCTGTTCAAGATGCATATTAAACTGATCTTTAAAAATCAAATGCTGCTCACCATCATGAACGGTGCGAATTTTATTTTGAACGATCAAACTTTCTATATAAGATTCCGGCATCGATAGATATTCCGCAGTCTCTTTTACTGTCAAGTACATGCCTTCACCCCTTTTCCTCTCTACTATACTAGATATGAGGCATTATTTGAAGCGCTTGATTTTTAACTAAAAACCCCTTACATGCCAAGGAAAGGACGATACCGATTCGGGGTATTGTCATGCAACCTCACCAGCTTAATCATTTTCCGCCAATGGAACATTTTAGATAAAACAACTTACAATCCCTTCCATTAACATGTAAGATAATGTTAAAGCAATATATCCATAGATTAAGAGGAGTGGACAAAGATGACCTTCTTTTATGTCATTCTTGCGGCAATTTTTGCTGTTTTCCTGGTCAATTTCGTTAAAGGGCTAAGTGAACCAGCTAAATTAGAACGCTATCAAAATGAATTCCGTAAATACCATGGTGAAACTTTAGATCTGCATGCAACGGAAATCGTTTCAGAAGCATTGATAGAAAAGCTTAATAAAGCACTCGATTTCAATTATATGGAAAAAGTCAATACTGAATTCCGCCTGAAGCATCCTCGGGACTCACAGTTAAAGGTCAATCAGGCTTGGCGTGAATTGAAACGCTATTTGATTATGGCTGCAGTGTTTGGAAAAGTTGAAATGTTTAATTCAGTCATCGATGAGTTATGGCATATCATGCTGAACTATAGACAGGAATATGATGAGTTTTGCCAGGTTTTCATCGGTAGGACCATTCAGCACCATCCTCATTCAGAACCTGTTTTCAAACCCGATGAGCGCACTCTTTTTGACTTTTACTATGTACAGCTATTTACGGTGGACTCCCATTCCATTCAAAAATGGGGCAAATTTTTCAAACATGATAAAGGGCTAACGCTTCTCCGAGATTTTGAAACGTTGGAGCTGGAGCAGTTAAAAGAGAAATATATGCGGAAACCGACAAGTATACAGGCGGAACGGACCTTTGAATCTTTCACTTCCCAATTTAAAGAAAATCGCCCCATGACAGAATTGAATTGGCGGAAAACGTACGATCAGACTGACTACGCAGCTCCCGCCTATTTCACTTATGCAAGCACCGATGATTTCGACAGCGAATTTAAAGATATTTTCGGTAATGAACCGAACACAGTTTCCACTGGATCCGGCCATGCAGATCATGGTGGCCATAACGGTTCCCATGACAGCAGTTCTGATTCCTCTTCAAGCTGTTCTTCATGCAGTTCTTGTTCGTCTTGAGCTTTTCGCTTGGAGAAATCCAAGCGTTTTTGTATACACAAGAATTAGATGAACTGGATTGATGAAGCTTAATTTTTCACTCAATTTTAAAGGAGTTACAACTGATATGCATGATAATGAGATACGAAAATTCAGACCAGTTTTTGTCTATGCAAATTTGGAAAATAAGAAAAAATTAGTACAAGGTTTAACTGAAGATCGAGTGAAATTAATTCAAGAATTAAAAAAATATAGAAATGCCCTTTCACCATTTTTAATTAATGTTTTGCAAACTAATATAGATCAGTGGGAAATAGAAATTCATGATTGGCAGGAAGAAATAAAGAAAGTAGAAGCAGAGAAAGAGAGCTTTTAAGTACTCTCGGTTTGCAGACAAAAAGGGTTCGGAATTTATAAATTCCGAACCCTTTTTGAGATTTCCTTTGAATTTTCGTCCAAGGTTAAGAGCTTGGGTATTTGACGCATTCCATTTCCTTCTTCATTAATTCCACCGATTGAACCAATTCTTGATCCTTTGTTTATTTTTCTCAAGAACCTCCTTCGATGTCCGATTGTCTTTTTGTTTTTTCCATTCAAAGAAAGATGCAATTCCGATAAGCAGCCCTCCACCGATGATTAAATACAGCCACCATGGCATCTCGCTCCACATAGAATTGGTATTCATATAGACATTGAATAAAATCGTCCCAGTTCCAGCGATGAAATAGGATTTGTATTTCATCATGAATCCAAAGAGCATTGCTGCCAATGACACGGTTCCGATAATGAGGGCATCATATAAGGTGTTTCCTGCCATTGCATCAATGATCAGGGCTAAAAACAAAAGGAAAACAATCCCGCTTTCGATATATTGTGTGATTTTGCCTTTAACAAAGATTTTCCTCAGCAGAGTGGTGCTGACAATGAACAGCGGCAGAATATTCACCTCCTCCTCAAGTACAGGAGGGATCGTGAGCTGATCGACAATGACCCAATACGGATATAGGCTGAACAAAATCGCTGCTGCCAACTGGGATTTTCTTTCCAACATGCCTGTCGTCGTGCTTCTCATCAAAATGAAATAGGCCGGAATCAGAAGTGCCGCGATGATTTCCAAAATGAAATGTGCCGGTCCCCCTGTCAAAACATCCATGTTCATGGCAAGAAGAAACAGCAGACCATAGACTCTGTAAAAATCCAATTGAAGTCCTGCCCCGCCTTTATCTAGCAAGCCCTTAAAGTATTTCCTGCTTAGCAGGACCATTATGGCCGTACACCCAAAAAGGACTGCCGTTCCAACGAAAGACTGTAATGTGCCCGCGTACATGATGATGATCCAATACGGATACAAACTGAGAACTCCCGTCAGCCAAACGTAGATGCCCTTTTCTTTTACATCCTTTGTGAAACTTCCAATCAAGATGAAGTAAACCGTGATCAAGAGCGATACAAAAACTTCGAGTAACTGGGTCAATGTTTCAGTTGCTGGAAATCCCCGATTCATGGCCAGTAAAAACAGCAGGCCATATATCCTGTATGCATCGAAGGTGATTCCTGTTTCTTCTTTTTTGATTAAACCATCGAAATAACGCCGGCTTAAAAGCAGCATCCCTGACATACAGCCAAAAAGGAATAGCAATCCCATTACAACAGATAAGCTGTCGGCATAGCCGACTATGATTAAGAAGGGATACAGACTGACTAGTGCAGCAATATTGGAATAGATTTTCCTTTCTAGCTTTTCCGCTGTCAAGCTTCTCAGGAAAATGAAATAAGCGGTTAACAGCAGAGATACAAAGACTTGGAGTAACTGATGCTTAGTATCATTAAAAACCTCCGCATTCATATCGATCAAAAAGAATAAACCATAAATCCTGAAAGGATCAAAGCTGATGATGCCTGATCCGTTTTTCTTGAGTAATCCGCTGGAATACAGGCTGCTTAACAACAACATTCCTGCCATACAGCCAAAAAGAACAGCCAAACTCGTGACGATTGGGAGTGTATGGGCATAAACTATGATATTGATGAACGGGAAAAGGCCGATGATTGCCGCTATTCCCGAGTAAATGCTTTTTTCTTTCTTATAGATCGTGAATCTTCCCATCAGAATGAAGTAGCTAGGCAACAGCAGGGAAACAAAAATCCCCAAAATCGCAGAATCTGTATCGCTCATAAACACTTCCAGATTCAGAGTACACAGATATAACAAGCCAAAAATTCGATAATAATCAATGACTCTCTTCGTTCCCTCTTGGTTGAGCAATCCTTTGAAAAGGCGTCTGCTAGCCATCATCATCACAACCATACATACAAGCAATACGATAATCGCCATAACCAGAGCTAATGTATTTACATACATATTATAGAAGATGAACGCCAGGCCTAGAGGAACCGCAACATAGTTCCGCCAATTCCTTTGCATGAGCAGATACCAGGCAAACAAGAGCTGTACAGTCATCACTCCTACCCAGACTAACTCGCGGTTAAGTGGAAAGTCCCGGATTGCCGTTTCCAAAATGGATATGCTTATCCCTAAATGAATGAATGGAATAAGGTAATACTCAATGATGCCTTTCCAATTCTTATTGGATAACGCCCACAGAATGGTTATGAGTCCTGCTGTAATCATCATGCATATTGATGTAATGAATACCATTTGCTCCATGTTTACCACAAATAAATGGACCTGTAGGAAAAGGACTGAAAACCCTAGGTACGTAAAAACGTATTTTTCCCATTTCACATGCGCCCTTAAAGCACTTAAAATATAAATCGACAGTTGTGCAACATATAGTAACGGTGAGCTTTCCGTAAAAATAATGAGCAAATATCCAACAGGAATCGCCAGTAAATTGGCAAGGTGACTTGCGTAAATGAAATACAGTTTCCCATTTTTTGAATATTTCCCAAGCCATTCTCCTAATATGAAAAAGATAATGGGGCCGAGCAACACGAACGCAATCCTCAGCACCATTGAAGCAAAATCAAAAACATCGTAGAGTGAAGCATATAAGCTGGCACTTGTAATCACGACAGGCACCCAGAATATGTGCTTCCGATGGATATGGACGGACCAGCCGTTTATTGCGGTAGCTACGGCAATCACTCCGCTTGCCTCCAAAGGATTCTGTGAATCGAATGGAATCGATATCAAGGAAAGGAAGGAAAGAATCTGTCCGCTATATACAAAAACTGGAAATAATTTATGGTATCCCTTTTTAAATGTGTAAGCTGCACCGATGGAAATCAGTGAAACACCCATTAAATAGACGCTGAGCGAGATATTTGACCGAACCCATTCTAAACTCTCCATCAAATATGGATAGAAAGCAACCAAAGCCAGTACGAAAGTGATTGGAAATCCGTATAAGGCATTTTCCTTCATATGCTTTGTTTCGTCTTTTATAAATGTGATGAAGAAAAGCCCAGAGATCATGGCGAGCGCCACACTAACTGCAAGCCAATCCATTTCGCTGAATTTAATGGTCAGTATCACTAACATGATCATTGGGGAGATAAGTAAGATACTTTTCCTAAACAGGATGTACCTTGGGTGACGATTATATAAATATACTCCAAGATATTGAATGACCTGAATAACAAAAATCAGATTTAAGATGGTAGAAAAAGAGACTGGCAATGCAAAGAAAAGGTATAGTAACGCTAAGTCGAAAATAACAACAGCCGGGTACGTGAGACTTGAATTTCTCGATTGAAGGGAAACATAGGCAAGCTGAGCGGATACTAACATGAGCGCGACGAATATTTGCGCATAGTTCTCCTGGTACACCATCGCGTTACTATATAAGAAAACGATCCCGCTCCCAATCAAACTGGTGAACATGAAGTTCTTGGAAAGCTTAGTCATTTTTGATTTAACCAGATATTTCGATAGCAGGGTAAAAATGATTGGTACAAATGCAAATGCGGTGATCATGTACTCACTTAAAAACGAGTTATAAACAAGATGGATATATCCATACGTGAAAACGGCGCTAAAAGCCATTTCATAATATTTTTTTTGGAATTTGACCGAAATAATTAAAAACAAAACAGAAAAGACCATCAACGTTAGCGAATACACCAAGTTGCTTGAAAATAACGTCAGGATCACAAAGGTCTCCACGATAATCTTAAACTGGATAAATTGAAAAATGAATGGTTTAAATAACGTTAGTGCTTTTTGATTTTTCAATTGCTCAATATTCCATAATAGCATTAAATTAAGAACGCCAATCGCCAAAAACATCCACGCAATAGTCGGCGTCACAAAAGCCAATCCGAAATAGCAGGTAATGGCAAACGTGAATATTGAAATGAAAATGAATATTTTCGACTTGAAGTAGTCAGCAATCTTACAATAAATGGCTAAGCAGAGTAATCCCCCAAGAAACCCCAGAAGCCCCCGCCCCCCACCATTAAGTGAAAGGTACTCTCCAAAAATCCGATAATATGAAGCTGATAAAATCGTAATCGGAATGAATAAACCCGCTAGCGTCAGGAATGCAAAAGAGGTCTGTTCAATTTTCAGTTTCGAAGCGATGAAGGCCATCCCTGCAAAAATGACGGATACCATTCCAATGAAGAGAACTTTCAGGACCGCATTCAGATCCCCCCATGAAGTGGTTGCTAAAATCAACCCGCCAAACAGAAGCAATATGACCCCAGTGAGCAGGATGACAGAAATATTCCGTTCCCTGATTTGCTCAGGTGTTTTCTTCGGCCTTGCCGGTTTTACCGGTTTCTCCCGCTTGATGGCCTGCTTTTGAATAACCGGTTTCCTATCAGTGATCTCCTTGACAGGTTCAAGGCTCTCCTCTAAACCGGATTCAATGTGAGCATACCCGGCCTTCTCATCTTTCATTATCGATTCGTTCAATCCACTGGATTCCTGAAATTGCAATGAAGATTCTTCGATCAGGCTATCCTGAATCCTCTTATCGGCACTTTCACCGATTACCGTTTCAGTTCCATGGGTGGATTTCTTCTTTTCTTGCTCTAAGCGCTTTTGTTTATGGAGGGCTAATTGAAAATGCCGATTATATGCCCTGCTAATCCGGATATATTCTGATTTAGGGATGAGCCGCCTTTCCCATAAAACATCCAGCTCTTCTTGGAAAATACGCTTCCTTCTTTCTAATGTCATTTCTTCGTTTGAAGAGTCATTCATTCCAAGCTTCCCCTTCCTTCAAATAGACCTTCTATCATCTTATGTATAATCTCTTTTCGATAATAACAAAGTTTTTCCATTTTTAAAATATTTAGGATAATGCACCAAGGGTGTTCCTACTGACTCAAAAAAAAGAATGACTTCCATTGAAGCCATCCAACGTTTCTATTATATTGATTTTACTTTATCCTCGCTCCTGATAATGCATAAATAAACGATTATTGAAATGAAAATCGAGGCGGCTGCAGTGATATAGATGCTCCTATATCCGAAGAGGAAGCCAATCTGCCCGAACACGATGGCACCTATGCCCACTCCAAGATCGAAAAATGAAAAGTATGTGGCATTCGCCATCGCCTTCCGATTTGGTGCCGTCTTTTCAATCGACCATGCCTGCAGCGCCGGCTGGACAGAACCGAATCCAAATCCATAAAGCACTGCCGCAATGTAAAGGACCACTTCACTCGGCATCCATGCAAGCAGGAGCATCCCAGCCATGATGAGTACTGTTGAAGGCACGAATATGGCTCGATGTCCCCTTCGGTCATATAATCGACCCGCAAATAATCTCGTGACCATGAGGGCCATTGCATATACTAAAAAATACCACTGAATTCCATCCACACCTTTTTCCGCTGTATACAGGGGAAGGAAGGTTGCAATTCCACCGAATGTAACGGAAATGAAGAAAATGAGCAATGATGGCTGAAGGGCACTTTTTTCATATATATCAAACCTTTTGGCTCTGACAGCCGCGGAAGGATCACTTTCCACTTTTTGATACCGAATAAGTGATGCTGTAACAATGGCGAAAAATCCCAATAATGAACAGATCAAAAACAACTCTTGAAACGGAAGGACCGTAACTAGAAAAAGACCCAATGATGGCCCGAATGCCAGCGCTAAGTTACCCGATAATCCGTAATACCCCATCCCCTCACCACGCCGTTTCGCAGGGATTATATCGGAAGCAATCGTTCCTGAAGCCGTTGAAGAAAATCCCCAGCCGACGCCCTGTACAATCCGCATCATGAATAACAAGCCGATGCTTCCCATAAAACCGAAGGAACCCACTGACAATGCAAAAATGGCTAAACCGGCAAGAAAAACCATGCGCCTTCCCTTCGTCTCCAATAATCTGCCGGCAATCGGCCGAACGAGCAAGGCCGAAAAAGTGAAGATTCCAAGGACAGCCCCCACCAGGCGATCGTCACCGCCAAGCTGTTCCACAAACAGCGGGAGGGTCGGCATCGTCATTTGAAAACCCATGAAGATGCACATATTTGCCAAACAGATCATGATGAAATCACGTGTCCAGATTTTATCAGTCCCTCTTACCCGTTCATCCACTAAGGTTTCCCTCATATCCCTTCACCTTCTAATTATTATAGTCATTGCCAGTTTACTAAAATTGGTTAAAATAAGCGAATGATTTATTTCGGGTACCTAAATATATATATATAAATAAAAGTCCAGTATGACACTGGCCCCCCCCTATATCTTTCATCTACCGGCCCGAACAAGTTTCTGTTCTTTTCTTCGCCGTTTATCTTGAAACATTTTTTGATCCGCTTCCATGAATAAACTATCCATATTTCCTTTTGAATTCGAACGGTAAGCATGCCCAAATGACATACTGATGTGAGGGCCTTTTTTTAGATCGTTTTGCAAAAGGATTTCTTCCTTTAATAATTCACAAAGAGATTCCACTTCTTGCTTGCTTCTATCAATTAGCAGAATGGCAAACTCATCTCCTCCCACTCTCGCTAAAACAGCGATGTCAGAGAATATCCGTTTCAATAGATTTGCCGCTTCTTTAATCAATTCATCCCCTTTCTTATGGCCATGCGTATCATTCATATATTTCAGCTCATCTAAATCACACAAAATCATGGCAACCGGAGTATCAAAATCCAGATTGGATTTGGCAAATATATTATCAAAAAACTGTCGATTATGGATATTCGTTAATGGGTCATGGGACATTTGATACTCAATATCCTGTATGAATCTCACTCTTTCATCGATATTGCGAATGATTCCTTGAACGGCTACCAATTCATCTTTTTCATATATAGGTGTAGCATATTCCTCGAACCACAAAAAATCCCCCTCGATATTTTTCCAACGTTGAATGACCGGCTTAGTATAATCAATCCCACCATATATCTTTTCATTTAGGATTTCAAAGTCATCAGGATGAATCCTTCCGAAAGGGGAGGAAGGGTCATTGTATGCTTCTTCCAAGACGCCATGACCTAAAAGTGTATTGATGGATGGACTTAGATACCTGAACTTGGAACTTGGGTTTGTTTCGTAGGAGTAGATAATATCCTTAGAACTTTCCACTATATTAAAAACCTTTTTTTGCACTTCGAATCCTTTCTTCCGATAGTCCTTTTCCCTTTTCTTGCGAGTGAAGATCGTACGTTTAAATATATCCAATGACAATTTATTGAATTTCATTCCACAGCCCCCATACTTTTGAAGTCATTTTCATTAAAATCTTTCCTTAGATTTGATGGCGGACTTACACTCATTACTTTTAACATAATTATCCTTTATATATTATAATTCCAAAACATCTAAAGGAAAAACTTTAAATGTTTTTCCTTATCTCCTTAAGTAAATGGGAAAGCTTCTAGCAATGGCCGCATAATTGAAAAAAGCCGCTTCCAATTGGATCGGCTTTTTCATGCTTCATGACTATTTCGTTATCTCGATTTTCCCATTATTCGTTTCCAATTTCACTAAGTTTTCACCTTTGCCAATGACAGTATCTCCCTCATACTTACCAAGGATATCCACTCTCCCATTGTCAACATGAACATCGAAAGTTGTATTTGTCGGTTCATTCTCCGTTTGGATCATGATTTTACCATTATTACTTTCGAAATCGATCTCCCTATCCAAGTCTTTCGTGACCAATGTGATTTTACCGTTATTCGATGACCCAACCAGTTTTCCCTCCACATTATTAAGCTCTACTTTTCCATTAGCAGATTTCACTTCAACTTTTTCGGTTATTATATCATTTAATTCTACCCCGCCATTTTGAGACCTCACATTTAGATCTTCACTTTTCAATCCTGATATTTGCAATTTTCCATTATCGGATTCGACGACAAAGGATTTATAAGATTCATCAGGCACATACACCTTTAAATGTAAGGATTGAATATGAAAACCAAAGCTAAAGGTACGTCGATCTTTTAATTGTACCGAAAGCTTCTTCCCTTCCACATCTGCGGTGAAATCCAACTTGGAAACATCCATCCCTTTTGAAACCAACTCTATCCTTGTCTCCTTATCCTTGGTTGGAACGATCTCTACAGCTGCATTGTCAGTGTCGATCTGAATGTCCGTTACGATTTCCGAAATTGTTTTTTCCTCTGTAGTCGTTTCCTTATCCGTCACTTGGGAAAACGTAAACAGACTTCCTATTACTCCGATCAATAACAATACAAGTGCAATGATCGATAATTTTTTTACATTAATCATTTTTCAAACCGCCTTTCACAAGAGAAGCGTTAAATTTTAAATAGCGAATGAATCCTTTAGTTAAAGCACTCGTAGCGACAAACATTCCCATGGCAATGAAAATGCCAATCCCGCATAATCCCAATGCGAAGAAAAGATCGAATAATTGAAAATTACCTATCGCAAGGTTAAAAAGAACGCCAAACGGAGCTAGAATGAACGCTATCGCCGAAGCCCATCCTGCAATGACAACTCCGATCAATGCTATAAATGGTCCCAAAACGATCACTAAATTAAAGAATCCCAAACCAATGACTGCCCAAACTGCCCGCATTACATTACCTGCTGAAGTAGTTTGCTCGACCTGACCAAGACGATAGGATGCCATCAGTTCCTTGGAAATCTGTTTAGGATTCCCAAGAGATTTGGAGATTTCCTGCTCTGACTTCCCTTCTTCCATTCCAATTTCGAAATACTCTTCGTAATCTTGAAGGATATCTTCCCGTTCCTCTAAGGAAAGTCTGGTTAAAGAGGCATTCAATTGTTTTAAAAATTGTTCTTTATTCATTGGTTCACACCTTCCTTGATTAATTGATTGACCCCATTGGAAAATTCATTCCATTCCGTCAACAGCTCTTGAAGGTATCTCCGGCCTTTGTCGGTTAAAGTATAATACTTGCGCGGAGGCCCTTCTGTTGATTCTTGTAAATATGTCGTAAAATACTCTTCCTTCGTCAATCGTCGTAAAAGTGGATATACCGACCCTTCCGATATTTCAATTTGATCTGAAATCTTCTGTACAAGTTCATACCCATAGCGATCCTGCTTATCCAATAAGACCAGGACACACAGCTCCAGGACACCTTTCTTAAATTGTACATTCATTGCACCATCACTCCTTCCAAGAGTTCTTCAGTATAGTTCAATAAACAGTACTGAACACCGAACAATACATCTTATGTAAATAATTTACCACACGGTACTGTTCATTGCAAGGTACTATAAATATTTTTTTGGTACTACATGCGTTCCAATAAGGGTAGAAGAAAATTAGCATTATATTCAAAGCGGCAAGAGAATACGATGTATAATAGTAAAATGTGGAAGGGGGAGTTACTTTGGCCAACAAAGAAATAACGAAAAAGCAATTCGAGTTTCTTGAACATGAATTTAATTACCTTGAAAAGGAAGGAGTCATCTCCCAGCAAGAGAAAGTGAGGATGTTAGATTCCTATGACGTAAAAGGTAATTTGAGCTTCATCACTATTCTATTATCCATTGGGGCACTTCTTTTAGGTTTAGGCGTATTGACCTTCGTAGCCAGCAACTGGATTTATTTAAGTAAAGCGGTTAAATTCCTGCTTATCATTGCATGCCTAATCGGAGTGAACTTTGCTGGCGTGAAGGTGCAGGTACGCTTTCCCAAAACGTCACGAAGTCTGCATTATGCAGGTATTCTGATCTTTGGTTCAGGGATTTTTCTAATTGAGCAGATGTTTAATATCAGCATCAACTTCAACAGTTCCTTTTTATTATGGGCGATCGGTACGGTATTCATTGGATACTATTTGAAGGATGTCTTCGTTCTCCTTTTTACATCTTTCCTGCTTTTCATTTATATTAACGGAAGTATATTCGTTGATGAAACAGCTTATCCGCTTGCCATTCTTGTATTTCTGCCGGCTTTATACATTCTGTTAAAGAAATTCGATTACCCTAAATATCTGACCTTTTTCATTAACGCTTTAGCCATCAATACAATTGCCTTATTTCTTATGGAATTCGTGCCTAAGCTGGAGTTTGAAAATTCGAATACGATTGTCCTTTCCATTCTGTTTGTTCTGGGAATCGTGCTTGCCTATATTCCGGTAAGAGCCAAATTACAAAACATCACCCACATACAAGGGCATATCTTACATGGTATTACTGCACTCTTCCTTACCTTTGATTTTTCAATCTGGTTCCCTTTAGCTTATTTCGTTTTTCTGCTTTATCTCATTCTAAAAGGCAGTTTGACCAGTATCGTGATAATATGTGTACTGATCTTCAGATATTACATCTATTCTTTTGACTTCCTGCCAAAATCACTTACATTCATCATCGGCGGAATCATGCTTATCGGTTTTGGCTTCTTCTTCGAAAATCAACGAAAAAAAGGAGGGGAGCTCAATGAATAATCCATTATTCCGGCCACTTATCGTATTTTCCATTCCAGTCTTGATTCTGTTAGTCTTGGCGTTTCCTCCGGTCTGGACAACAATGACAGGAGATGTAATCAAGATCAAAACAGCCCCGGTCGACCCGACTGACTTGTTTAGGGGAAGCTATGTGGCTTTGAAATACGAAATTGAATCCGTTAAGCCATCACAGGTCGATGACTCGATTAAAACCGAGTTCCATACAAGAAATATGGGGGATTTTAAAAAGGTATATGTACGTTTAAAACAAAATAAGGATGGACTATATGTTGTCGATTACGTAACGAAAGAAAAACCCAGCAAAGGCGTTTACCTTAAAGGGAAATTGGAAATCCCATATGACCTGCACAATGCTAAAACCATTCAGATCAGATACGGTTTGGACAATTATTTCGCATCCGAAGAAAAGGCAAAGGAAATGGAGAAGGAAGCATTGGCCAATCCTTCAGTCGCCGTCGTAAAGGTTCGTAATGGGAATGTTGTTTTAACGGATATCATCATTGAATGAATGAACCCGGAAATGACTAGCAAAAAGAGCATCGGTTTTACGATGCTCTTTTTTGCTGGACTTTTTTCATATGAACATCAGATGTTACTTAATGACTCGCTTTGCCCCTATATATTTTTCTTTCCAATACTTATCACTCATTTTGACGACCTTGACCCCTTTGGTGGTGGTCCCGATAAATGTACCATTTCCATAATAGATTCCTACAAAAGAAACCTGCCCTTTCTTACCTGTCGCATAGAAGACCAAATCTCCCGCTTTTAAATCTTTTTGCTTAACGGCCTTTCCGATTTTATACTGTTCTGCACTCGTTCTTGGAATCTTCATTTCTGTCGCGGCATTTTTATATACATACTGGGTTAGACCGCTAGCATCAAACCCTTTTGGGGTCGTCCCCCCATATTTATAATTGCTTCCCACCTGCTTCTTTGCCAAAGCGGCAACTTCATCACCATAATTGATAGAGGCTGAAGCATTAGCCGGATTGAATATGAATGCCATCAATAATGCTCCGATCAAAACTATGGCTGCAAGCCATTTTGAAACTGGTAAACTATAACTCATCCTTTTTCCTCCCCAAACTGAAAATGAACCACAATTTTAAATGTATGCTGCATTTCGGTTTTCAGACCAAAATCATTTTAATTGGTGCGATCATCATTTCTGCAAAAAAAACAAATAACCAGATAACGCCGTTGTGTAGCAAGTTACGGTGTTATCTGGTATATTCTACTCTTCAATAGATGAAAGAATAGTGCCCATTACTTAGGCTCATCGTATTGTCGTGCATTCTCACTATCGCTTAGACCTTTAGTAGTATGATCGACCACACCGCCGACCCCAAAGAATGTAAGCGCTATGAAGTTAATGATGCCTAAAGCCCCGTTCAATGCATCATCAGTAATGGTAAAGCCTATAGGGGTAATGAAATTGTTTATGAACGCGGCAACCATCTGCGCCAATAATAAAAGCCCAGGAAGGAGTACCGTGAATATAAACGTCGGATTCTTAAAACGCACTTTCCAGTTGATCATTGCTTTTCCCCCTCTCTATCATATTAAGTCCGAAATAGTTGCAGACTTACTATATATTATGCGGCTTGTCCTTTTTACGTTCGGAAATTCCATAAATAATCTATCTCTCTAGTTTCCCATTAACATGAAAAAGCCCATCAGTGGATGGACCTTCTCTTAAACTATCAAATAGTTTTAAAAAACGATAGAGCGCCTCACTTTAACAAGTAAGTAACAACTTTCTCAAGCTCTATATACTCCTTTGCGTGCCAGTTGATTCCTTCCTTTACTTAAATAAGCTTCTGCCTCTATAGGTAATTTGGAAGTCACCGTCCGCTTACCTTTTCTCTCAATCTCCCCCGGAAATGATACTGGCGGCAAGTCCTCTGCCAGCCAAAACGGATTATACTGCTGAGGCAATTTATAACCTGATTATATTGAAAGCTTGATCTCAAACTCCATTTTTTTCCTCCAAAAACAATCCGATCCGTTCGGCAGCTTCTGTCAATCTTTCGGCCGGCTGGACCAAGGCCATCCGAACATACCCTTCACCCTGCTTCCCAAAAGCATCGCCTGGAACGACCGTGACCCCTGCTTTTTCAATCAATGCATAGGAAAAATCACGTGATTTCCAGCCAGCAGGAATTCTGGCCCAAATAAACATGGTAGCTGAGGTTTTCGGCACATGCCACCCCCCTCTAGCAAGACCTGATATCAATGCATTACGTCGGGACTCATATTCCTTAACCTGTTCGGACAGCAGCGAAAGATTGGAAGTCAGTGCCATCTCGGCAGCTTTTTGGATAGGATAAAAAACTCCATAATCGATGTGTGATTTCAACGTTCCCAGGATGTTCAGCACCTCTTGATTACCCACCGCATACCCGATGCGGCAGCCGGCCATGTTAAAAGTTTTGGAAAGTGAGTTAAACTCGATCCCCACTTCCTTGGCACCAGGAATGGACATAAAACTAATTTGCGGATGATCATCAAAAATCAATTCGGAATAAGCAAAATCGTGAACCACCATGATCTCGTTCTTTTTCGCAAACGATATGACTTCCTCAAAGAAAGCTTCATCAGCAAGGGCGGTGACAGGATTTCCTGGATAACTGATGATCATCATTTTGGTCTTTTTCAATATTTCTTCCGGAATTCCGTTGAGCTGCGGAAGGAATCCATTTTCGGCAGTAAGCGGCATCGGATAAATGATTCCGCCGGCAAGCTCTACACTCGCTTCATAAATTGGATATCCCGGATCTGGCACCAACACATAATCTCCAGGGTTTATCATCGCCGTTGCCAAGTGTGCAAGGCCATCCTGCGATCCCATCAGTTGGAGGACTTCCCTTTCTGCATCCAGCTCCACTCCATAACGCTTCCGATAAAAATAACCGACTGCCTCATGGAATTCAGGCGTACCTTTTAACGTATACCCATAGGAACTCGGATCCTGCGCATACTTCACAAGCGTATCCACTACGAAATCAGGCGGTGGTAAATCCGGACTTCCTACACTCAAATCGATAACATCCAGTCCACGTTTCATTGCATCCTGCTTGCGTTCCGCCAACTCTGAAAATATCCCTGTTGTGAATCTTCCGACTTTTTTAGATGGAGTCATATTCATTCTACAATTCCCCTCCATTAATGATTTATATCTATCATTATAGCAATCAATCTCGAGTACTTTAAGAATTCATCAGTATCTGTTCCAGAGCCTCATCAAGATGAGGGAATTTAAATGCATACCCCGCCTTTTCCAATCTCTCAGGTATGACCCACCGGCTTTTTAATATCAATTCTGTTTCGGTACCCATAAAGAAAGCCCCCATTTCAAGCATGGGTGTTGGACAGGGCAGTCCAATCCTAATATTCATGAGCTTTCTCAAATGAGCCATCAATTCACGATTTGTAACTGGATTCGGAGATGAACAATTAAACACCCCGCTCAAATCCTGATTCTTTCTCAGAAAAAGGACAATGTTAAATAAATCTTCTAAATGTATCCAACTGAATTTCTGTTTTCCTGATCCTTGATGGCCTCCCAGACCAAATTTAACCAAATTCCTATATGGGGTCATCACTCCCCCATCTCCCAATACAATGGCGATCCGTAAAGCAATTTGTCTCGTCTTGGGTAATCGGAAATCGAAAAATGAGCGCTCCCACGCTTTCGCCACATCTACGGAAAAGCCTGAACCGATTACACCATCCCCCTCTGTCATTGGTTTATCCTCAGCATGCCTGTATATCGTTGCAGTACTTGAGTTTATCCATAATGAAGGCGGATTTTCACATTGTTCAATCGCCTTACCTAGCACTTCAGTCGTATCGGTTCGTGAATCCAATATTTCTTTCTTATTCTTGGCATTGTAGCGGCAATTGACCGTTTTTCCTGCTAGGTTTATTAACATATCCGAATTATCGATCGTTTCCCTTATTCCTTCTATATCTTCCCAGCCAGTATGCGGGGTTTGCCTGGAGATGATCCTTACCTCATATCCCAAATTCCTGAAATGCTTTTCAAAGTATTGACCGACAAAACCAGTCCCGCCAGCTAAAACCACTTTCTTTAGCATATATCCAACCCGCTTTCTTTTATGAGTGAATAGGTCCAATGATAACCAGTTCAGCCCTTATTGTGAATTACTTCACAATTATACCATATTATTACATCGACTGGTATCACCACTACATAACGTAAACGTGTTCAACAAATGGTGAACTTGTCCAAGCACAAAGGAATAATACACATAAATTAGTAATGTGAAAATTTATAAAACAAAGGGATGATTGCAGTGTCAAACAAAAAACTAAGAAGAACTGGTGAATCCGATAATGCTGGTTCCACAACTGGCGGTTCAGGTATTGGCAATTCAGAAAATGGAAATAGCAGTGTTAGGACTGCCTTGAGAAGAATCTTAAAAGATTTATTAAACAATAATGGAGGTACTTCAATCAAGGAACCTATTTCAATCAAGAAATTCAGAAGAGATTAAGAGATTTCTTTTTTGAGATTAACATGGAAACCCTTTGGAATATTCTAAAGGGTTTCTATATTAATAAACAATAATATGATCTCCGCTTTTTGGTTTAATAGAGAAAAAGGAGAAGTAATGATGTATTTTCGAGACTGGAAGCCTAAAAAAGATATCAAGACTTTAACGGATATTACAATAAGTAATTTTCGGGTTTCGTCTGATACAGTGCATGAAATTTTGCAAAAGTCACATAAGGTACTTGTAATTTGTAATGATAAAGGTAAAGTAATGGGATTTCTTTGTTATAATCTTTATTTATATAAATTCGCTCATGTTAATTATGTAGTCCTTGACAAGAAATATAGAGGAAAGGGAATTCTGCAATCCCTTTTACCGAAATTAGTGGCTCATGCGAGAGAAAAAGGAATCCTTGCAGTGTCCGGTTTGGTAAACAGAAATAACCCTGAAGCATTGCAGAAATTTAAAGACTTTGGCTTTAAACCAATTTTAACTTATCAAGATGACATTCTAATTCAATCCTTTATATAACAAGGGCCTCCTGCCCCCAACTTTGCGTAATTAAGAAGATAGATTGTGAAAACATGGATTTAATATGAAGCATGTGTTCCTCCATACAAAACTAGGGATTGAAACCGCCTGTAAATTCTGCACGAATTCATGGGCATTTTCCCTGTACTCTCATAAATAATAGTAAAAAATTCACTACCTCAAGTAGTTCATTGAATTTTCTATTTTTTCAAATGAATCCCATTATTTTCACCATCCATTCGTGTATAGTGAATGTATACCTGCAAAAAGGGGGATCTTTATGAAATCGATAGAACTTATCATCTTGAATCTGGAAGAGGTTAGAAGAAGAAACATTAAACTATGGACTTCAATACCTAAAGGCACACTACATTGGAAGCCAGACGACAAGGCAATGAGCTGTTTAGAAATGGTTAGACATGTCCTTGATAGTGAGCATTACTACCATTTATCCATTAAAAATCAAGGCAGCTTACCCGTTTATGAATCACCATTTGAAAAACAGCCGCTTATCTCTGTCGAAGCCGAATTAAACTATGCGGAACCTTACAGGCGTGACTTTTTGGAAACAATCCTATCCTTCAGCGAGGACGACTTATCCACTATTAAAATTGACCGCTCCGATATTGGGTATATCAGGGATTTAGGAGATATGTTGCTAAGGATCGCTTATCATGAGTCTGTACATACTGGTCAATTATTGGACTACTTAAGAACTGCTGGAGTTCCTAGAATTAGCGTTTGGGATTAACTGCATTTTCATAGGGTAATTCATCACGGTGAAGCACCCAGACTTTAGGCAAACTCGATGAAAATCGTGTTTGCCTAAAGTTTTTTTATTGCTTGTACAATTTGGACGTTGATTTCCACTCCAGGCACTTGCTCCAATTAACTTAGTTTAAAATTCCCTGTAGTCTTTATTGTTTTAAAATAGACTGGATAGTTTGATTATCATGGAGCATCAGGGAACATATAAGTTGCATCTGCGGCAAAGGATTCGGTTTTCCAACTTTCTCAATCAATTGTTCAACATGTGGCTCTAAGTTTGACTGTCATGTGTATTTCCAGGTGTTACAATCATTGATCATCAAGAAAATGTTTCATGTAAGAAAATTGTGGAAAAGTAATGGTATAGGAGGGATAAGAAATGTTATCTAAAAAACCAGCGGCCAGAATGGTTAGCGCCGTTATTCTAACCGGTTCCCTTTTAGGGGCAGGTGCATCGTTTCCAACAGAACCGGTTGGGGCTGCATCCACAATGGATTCCGCTTCTGGGATAGCTAAGGAACACGCTCTTACCACCTTACACGAAATCTACAACAAAGCTTTTTCAGGGGAAATGCCTTATACTGCCTCGGGTTTGAAAATTGATGAAAACACCCAAAAAGAAGTATATGACACATTTGGTCCTACCCCTGAGCCAGGTAACACAGATGAAACTTTTGACTATTACCATGCAGAAATGGGGCATCCAGGATTTGCATTTGCCTATAACGATGACAAAACCATCTCACAAATCCGATATTTTGGGACAAATGTAGAACGGGACCATAATTTAGGAAGCATCACTCCTAAAGTTTTAGGAAAACAACTCGGCAGTGCTGACGAAATACGCCATATTTCCAGTACGAATGAAGACAACTACATTTACAAGACAGGGAATTATGAACTGCAATTCATTGTCGGTGAAAATCAAACTGTAGATCATATCAATCTACTCAAAGCTAAATAATATAGTTGTCGCAGGCTGTAGAGAAAGAAAATTTTCTCTACAGCTTTTTTTTCATGCCCTCCCCTTCTTTCTTCTTCTTCCAAACCGCTGTCACCTTCCCGTAACATATTACGGAAGCAAACCGGCCATTTAATTTACAAAATCCATACTCCCCCCAAACGGGCACTTAATATTTTCACAATAAAATTAGCTTGTTCAACATAATTTCAATATATGGAGGGTCTCCGTAAGATGATTAATAAGTTCAGGGCTTTCACAGGAACGGTTCTAAGCATAGCCATCCTATTTCAGGGTCTTCCGGTCGCGGTTGCTGCAAATGATTCAGCAGACACTCAGACAAATCCGGGAGGCAGATGGATGAAGGGGGAATATCATGCCCATACCACTCAGTCCGATGATGCCGAGGGCTCACAGAGCCTTGAGGGCTTGCTAAATAACGCATTTGATAAGTATGGTATGGATTGGATGGGAATTTCCGACCACTTGAGGATGTCTTCAAGGGATGCTGAGGGAAATTTGATTACAGGCGGGCCGATACCGCTATCTCAGGGAATCATACAATATCAAACCCCGAAAATGGAGCAATTGCAAAAAGAGGGCAAATTTAAAAGTAAAGTCATCTTTTCAGGCTTCGAATGGGATATGCCCACATACGAGCATGTCGGCATAGGAATTTTGGGAGGCAAGCCGGGCTCACCGAAAAGTCTGAAAGCTGGCAATCAGTTCGAATATCTGTTCACCAACCAGGATGAAAAGATGTTTGATCCTGATGATGTAGCCGTCTGGAAAGCACAGGATCAAAGAGCCAATAAGACATCCAAGGATGCCCGAACAGCATTGGCATGGCTCGAGAAAAATTATAAGAATACAAGTTATGCCATATTGAACCACCCATCAAGAAAAAGGGTGTACAACATATCTGATTTTCGCGACTTCAACAATATAGCCCCGGATGTCATTTTCGGGTTCGAAGGTATGCCAGGTAACCAGATGGAGCCGGATAGAGGCGGTTTAAATCTGACAACACCGGAAAACAGGACCTACGGCGGTTCCGATCACATGCTCGCTAAGGTAGGAGGTGCTTGGGATGCCCTTCTTGGGGAAGGTCGTAAGTTCTGGAACTTTTCCAATTCAGACTCCCATTTTGAAATCAGTGAAAACCGCCTTTACTCAAGCGGCTACTGGCCAGGTCAATATTCCAAGAATTATACATGGGTAAATGGTTCATCGATGCAATCCGTCCTTGATGGCATGCGATCAGGGAAATCCTTCTCCGTTTTTGGTGACTTGATCGACGCCCTTGATTTCCAAGCTAAAAACGGAAACAACAAGGCAGATATGGGTGGGGATCTTAAAGTTAAGGAAGGACAGATGTTCAAGATCACCATCCGATTTAAAAGCCACCAAAAGAACAATAACGGGGACCAGGTCAAGGTAGATCACGTGGATCTAATTTCCGGGGAAGTAACCGGGAAAGCAGTACCTGGAACACCTGCTTATAATAAAGCCACCAATGATACGACAAAAGTGGTTAAACGCTTTACAAGTAAAGACTGGAAAACCGATCGCGATGGTTTTCATACCATCACTTACAAGGTCAGAGCAAATAAGGATCAATATTTCCGTTTGCGCGGCACGAATCTCGGGGAAAATGTCTCTGGAGAAACGATGAACGGTGAACCGCTGATCGATGCAAAGACTGAAATCGAGGATAACGAAAAACGCTTTTCAGAAATAAACAAACGTAACTATAAAGACCTTTGGTTCTATTCGAACCCTATCTTCGTTAGTGTAGAGGATAAAAATCATAAAAAACGTTAAGTTAAAAAGAATCCTGAAATAGTTCTGGACAGTCCAAAAAGCCCCTCTCCGCTTAGCTAATAGTTGACGTGGATAAGGGGCTTTTTGTCTCCTTAGAATGGATATCGGTTCAGCTCCTTCCCTGGTTGACGATACACCTTTCTTTTACTTTTATTTTCACTTCAATGCGTGAAAAACCGTATAATTCACCAAGTTTCATTAACACTAATGATATAAGTTATTTTCATTGACTTTTTTCCTTTTCTTGTATAGTATCACAGAGTATCAATCCCTATCAGATTACTAGGAGGTTTACCCAAATGAAAAAAATGGTTGCACTTTTATCGCTATTGTTAGCTTTCACGGTTGTACTTACCGCTTGTGGTACCGATACAAAAAATGAGGCAAACGATACCGACAATAAATCTTCTTCACAAGAAAGTCTATATGATAAAGTCAAAAAAGATGGCGTATTAACTGTTGGAACAGAAGGTACATATCCTCCTTTCACATTCCACGATGATTCAGATAAACTAACGGGGTTTGATGTTGAAATTGCTAAAGAAGTGGCAAAACGCCTTGGAGTGAAAGCTGAATTCAAGGAAACACAATGGGACGGCATGTTTGCAGGCTTGGATGCAAAACGTTTTGATATGATCGCAAACCAAGTGGGCATCGATGAAGACCGTCAAAAGAAATATGATTTCTCTGACCCATATATTCAATCAGGGGCCGTATTACTGGTACACAAAGATAATACGGATATTAAATCCTTCGATGATTTAAAAGGCAAGACCTCTGCACAATCTTTAACGAGTAACTACAATGACTTAGCCAAATCTCATGGTGCTGAAGTTACAGGTATTGAAGGATTTTCTCAATCCGTACAGCTTATTGGTTCTAAACGTGTAGATGCCACGATCAATGACAAATTATCGTACCTTGATTATAAAAAGCAACACCCGGATGCACCTATCAAAGTGGCTGATGAGGAAGAAAGCGGAGTTGCAAGTGGTTTAATGTTCAGAAAAGACAGTGGCAAATTAGTGGAAGAAGTAAACAAAGCACTTAAAGCAATGAAAGACGACGGCACGTACGCGAAAATCTCGGATAAATGGTTTGGTGAAGATGTTTCTCCTAAGTAATATTTTCACCGACCCCGAGCGTATGAACCAGCTTGTGTCCATCGCTCAAACCTCCCTCTATCCTATGATAGAGGGAGCTATTCAATATACGATTCCACTAACATTGATCACATTCGTTCTCGGCCTTATTCTTGCTGTACTCACAGCATTGGCAAGATTATCTTCCATAAGGATTCTTCAAATAATTGCGCGTGTATATGTGTCAATCATCCGCGGGACACCTTTACTTGTGCAATTATTTATCATTTTCTATGGACTTCCAAATTTAGGTGTAACAATCAATCCTTTCATATCGGCCATTATAGGATTCTCTTTAAATGTGGGAGCATACGCTTCAGAAATTATCCGAGCAGCCATTTTATCCATACCAAAAGGGCAATGGGAAGCAGGCTATTCAATCGGGATGACATATACCCAAGCTTTAAAGCGCATCATTTTGCCTCAAGCTGCGCGGGTATCCATTCCCCCATTATCCAATACGTTCATTAGCCTTTTAAAAGATACATCGCTTGCCTCACTCATTCTGGTAACGGAATTATTTCGTAAAGCTCAAGAAATCGCTGCAAAAAACTATGAATTTCTACTACTTTACATAGAAGCAGCTGCTTTATATTGGATTTTGTGTACCATACTATCTTTCATTCAAGGAAGTTTAGAGGACAGACTTAATCGTTATGTGGCAAAATAAGAACCGCAGTAGTTAAAGGGGATTTTAAAATGATCAACATTAAGAATCTTCATAAATCGTTTGGTGACCTTGAAGTATTAAAGGGCATCGATTTGGAAGTGGAGCAAGGTAAAGTCATTGTATTGATCGGTCCTTCGGGTTCAGGTAAAACAACCTTTCTTCGGTGTTTGAATCTCCTTGAGGTACCCACGGACGGGACGATTGAAATTGATGAAACCATAATGGACTTCAAAAAACCCGTTAGAAAAAATTCAATTACATCTTTTCGCAGTTTAACAGGGATGGTTTTCCAAAGCTATAACCTCTTCCCCCACAAAACAGCATTGGAAAATGTAATGGAAGGACCCATCATTGTAAAAAACATAGCCAAACATCAAGCAAAGGAAACGGCTGCTGCCCTGCTTACAAAAGTCGGCTTAGGTGAGAAAATCGATTTTTATCCGTTTCAATTGTCCGGCGGACAGCAGCAACGAGTCGGAATTGCAAGGGCCCTGGCCATGGAGCCAAAGGTCATGCTATTCGATGAACCCACTTCCGCTTTAGATCCCGAACTAGTTGGAGACGTGTTACAGGTCATGAAAGACCTGGCGAAAGAAGAAGGCATGACAATGATCGTGGTAACCCATGAAATGCGTTTCGCCCGTGAAGTCGCCGACGAAGTCATTTTCATGGATGAAGGAAAAATAATGGAGCGGGGAACACCCGAGCAGATCTTCACAAACCCTAAAGAAGCGCGCACACGTAAATTCCTCAATCTGATTCAATAAAAAAACGGTGCTATTAAAGCACCGTTCGCAGCCCCCCCATTTTTTGAAATGGGGGTTTTTTGCCCACCATCAAATTAATGAGATGCTGGGACCTGTCTAGTCTGTGTCCGTGCATGGTATAACTGAAAAAGAAGCAAAGCAAAAACGGAAAGGATCGCTCCCGATATAAATGGTAAATCAATCGAAATTGAAAATAACCAACCGCCGATCGGAGGACCTGCAATCCTGCCGAACGAGTCGAAGGAAGATAACAGTCCAGTGACACTGCCATGGCCCGTCATGGAACTTTTGGTCAGTAACGCCGAAATTGCCGGACGGATGAACCCATTTCCCACTCCGAAAATCGTCAGGAAGATCGCCGATGTCCAAAAACCGGAAGAAAACAGGATGAGTATGAACCCAGCTGCCGAGACGATGATTCCCATTCGGATGACCGCTCCTTCTCCATATTTCTTTGTCATCCTCCCCACTAATCCACCTTGAACGATTGCACTGCCAACCCCCATTATCATAAAGATATAGCCTAATTGGACAAGACTTATATCAGCCTTTTTGGCTGCAAAATAAGCAAAAGTCGTTTCTAGTCCTGCCATAGAAAGAGTGACGATCAATTGCAGAAAGAACATGGTTTTAAGTGGCCCTCTAAAGGCTTTCCACATAGATTCTTTATTTTTTGACTGCTGGGCCCTCTTTTCAACTGTATGTGATTCCTTCAGTATCGCAATCACTAAGAATAAAGTAATCAAAGAGGTAATTCCAGCAATGTAAAAAGGTAAATTCAAACTTGATTTGGAGAATACCCCGCCAATCGCCGGACCAAAGATGAAACCAAGCCCTGTAGCGGCCCCGATGATCCCCATCCCTTTTCCGCGATCTTCCGGCGTCGTGATGTCAGCCACATACGCCATTGCGGTTGGCATGTTTGCCGATGACAATATCCCGCCAATAATCCTTGCTACAAATAATACCCATAAGGAATCTGCCGAGGCCGTGATAAAAAACGAAAGAGCCAAGCCAGCAATCCCGATTATCATGACAGGCTTACGTCCTATCCGGTCAGATATACGTCCCCACACCGGGGCAAAAAATAATTGCATTAATGAATAAACAGCCATTAAAAGTCCAAGCTCAGTAGGACTGCCACCAACCTTTTCTGCAAGAAACGGAATGACGGGAATAATGATCCCAAATCCGACCATGACTAAAAACATCACTAAAAAAAGAACGGGTAACACTTTTTTTGTTTCCATTATTTTTTTCTCCTTTTACTCTTCCACATTCGCTGCATAAGCAATGAATTCCTGAATCACATTACTTAGCATAATCTTCCTGACAATACTTTAAACAGTTTATCATACAACCTTTACCAAATCAGTATGAAGCACGATCTTCTTACCCAAACCACCTTAACTAAATACAGAACAGATAACAGGATTCCTGATCTGAACATAAATTTTTCATGTAATCGCACTTTCGTGAAAATAATGGATGGGTTCGTTGAAAAACTTTCCCTCCCCTTATTTTTTGTTAAAGGGTACTCTATACTGTAGGGTATGATTGATGTGTAGGAGGTAAAAGAATGTCTAATGATCAGTGGATTTTAATTATTGACGATGAAGAAGATTTGGCACGTCTCATGGAGACGGTTTTACATAAAGAAGGTATCCCGAATATTGTTACGGCGGGGACGATTGCGGATGGGTGGGCAAAGTTTCAGAAGTTCAATCCATCACTAGTCTTGCTAGATATTATGCTGCCAGATGGTGAAGGCTATGATTTATGCAAGCAAATTCGGGAAGTGTCGAATGTGCCCATTCTATTTTTGTCGGCAAAGGATGAGGAAATTGATAAGCTTTTAGGTTTGGCGATTGGCGGGGATGATTATATTACCAAGCCATTCAGTCCGAAGGAAGTGGCATATCGGGTAAAGGCGCAGCTGAGGCGTGCAGGCTTTTCAGAGGAAAAAGCTGCTCCGAAAAAATTTCAAGTTGGTCCTTTTGAGCTTAGTGCAAATGAAAATGAAGTGAAAAAGGATGGCAAAACGCTAGAGCTCACAGCTAAAGAAATCGGACTGATGAGCTGTTTTATGCATCATCCAAATCAGATTTTGAGCAAAGAAACTTTATTTGAACATGTGTGGGGCGATGATTACTTTGGCTCTGATAATACAGTTATGGTTCATATTCGCCGTTTACGCGAAAAAATCGAGGCAGATCCTTCAAACCCTTCTTTTTTAATAACCGTTAAAGGACTTGGTTATAAATTACAAACCAAGGGTGAAACAAGATGAAGTGGAAATTGACACGGCGCTTTTTAGGATCCGTTGTGACAATTGTTGTAATCGTAGGGATCGTAAATACAATTTTACTTTTATGCTTACTCTTTGTTCATTTCGACACGGAAGAGGAATCTGCGGAAAACTTTAGCCGATTTTTTTCACAATATGTAGAACTGATAGATGACAAACCAATGGTTAATGAAGATGGGCTGGAAAAACTGCGGAACAATAACGCCTGGATACAATTTTTGAATGATAAGGGTGAACAAGTTTCTGCCTATTACACACCTCAAAAATTGCAAACCGTATATTCTCCTGTTGAAATCGTCCAAATGTATAAGTATAAAGAAATTGATGCAGAGACGACTGTTTTCGTCGGCGAAGCTCAAGATTTCAGCTATTTTGTAGGGGTTAAAGATCGAGGAATAGGCCGATATGTAATGTCCTATAATTATGTTCACATTTTAAAGTACATCAACATCATACTTTTACTGTTTTTAACCGTGGATATTATTATCGCCCTAGTCATTGGACTATTATTTGGTAAAAGATTAACGACACCACTTAACACTTTAATAGAAGGAATACAGCAGCTTCGCGAAAGACGTTTCAAAAAGATGAGTATACCAAAAGGCGTTTATGAA
The DNA here is from genome assembly GCF_053608705.1 of Peribacillus sp. NPDC055009. NCBI lineage: Bacteria > Bacillati > Bacillota > Bacilli > Caryophanales > Bacillaceae > Peribacillus > Peribacillus sp. NPDC055009. Next base: position 53,649 of record NZ_JBSGVZ010000011.1, read on the forward strand.
GATGTATTTCACAATATGAATGAACTATCTATAAAGTTGGATCAGTATGAAAAGGAACGTGATCAACTCGACCAAATGCGTGAGGAATGGATTAGCAATGTTTCTCATGACATGAAGACGCCACTTGCTTCCATCCATGGATATACAGAATTGATGAAAGATAATGCCACTGAATTAACACCACAGGAATTGTATGAGTTTACATCCATTATTAATAGACAGTCCGTATATATGAAAGATTTATTGGATGACCTCAATTTAACGATGCGTTTGCGCAACCAACGACTTCCTTTGCAATTTGAAGTTGTTGATATCGTTGGGTTTATAAGAGAAATGACGATCGAGCTTTTAAATGATTCACAATTTGGTGATAAACAGGTTGAGTTTGTGGCAAATGTGGATAAAACAACACGTAAAGTGGATAAAAAATTACTGAAACGGGCGATTTTTAACTTTATCTACAATGCGCTCGTACATAATGATGAAAATGTCGTCGTGAAAATACAAATTGATGATATTGGTCCACAATCGGAACTTCATACCAAAATTACCATTGCCGATAATGGCCGCGGTATTCCCGACAAAGACTTGGAACAGGTTTTTGAACGCTACTATCGAGGCACGAATACTGCCAGTACACATGGGACCGGTTTAGGAATGGCCATTGCAAGAGACATTATTCTGGCTCATAAAGGTAAACTTGATTTGACTAGCGTTGAAAATAAGGGAACCACAATTACGATACTTTTATAATTATTTAAAGGGCTGTCCATAATTTACAGACAGCCCTTCTTTCATTTATTTTGTTCGTGCTTTTTTTGGAATATCCTCAAATTTCACTTCATCATATGACGAAACCTCATCACCATTTTTCACGTACATCTTTAAGTAAGCGTCTTTTCGAAGATTTTTTTGTGCCGTGAATTCAAGTGGTATCGTTTCACCATCTGCATTTTTGGCGTCCAGTTTATAAGAATAGTAAGTCATCACTGAACCATCATCCAGTTTGGTTTCATGTTGTACCCCATCCTCTGTAATTTGCAAATAATAATTATCGGCATTCATGCGGTTAAAGTCCATTTTAGTAAGTGCGAAGACACCTGCCGCTCCCAATATAAACAAAATGCCAACTACCATAATAAATTTCTTCATCTCGATCATCCTTCTGTTTTATTATTTTGTGTGATAATACGATTATAGGAAGCTACCGTTAAGATATAATACAGACCGTAAATGACCGTATAGGCGATCATCCAGATCAACACAGGTTTTTCCAGGTCCATCATCAATAAGCCCGAGAAGGCTTTTAAAGCAACCGCACTGTGTAATAACCCCACTGCCAGTGGAACGAAAAAGATTACAAGCACTTGTGATGCAATGGATTTCCGCATTTCTTTTGCGTTAACGCCCATCTTATGGAGCATATTGTATTGTGATTTATCTTCCTCAGCTTCCGTTAGAACTTTAAAGTAAATGATACTGCCTGTTGCCGCTAAAAAAACAAGACCAAGGAAACTTCCGATAAAGAGCAATGAGCCTACACCTTCAATGCTTGTTTGAAAATCTTGAGGGGCACTGGAAAATAGCGCTTCTTCAGGCAATTGTTTTGCAATTTCCCCCGATAAATCAGTGGAAGCTTGATCAACTCCGATAACACGATAGTTTAGGGCTTCCCCTTCTTTTTGCAATGATTTAAATTGATCATTCGATACAACCACTGCAATGCCTGCTGTTTTGGCATTTAAAACTGTTTGTGTTTTAAAGCTTTGGAATGTGATTGCCGTGTTGTTTTCTGTCCTGATAGTCTTGTCCCTGTATTCAGGTGAAAATCTTTTGTCATATCCAATATCTAAAATGACTGCTTTGCCATTATTCACAAGCAATGCATCCTTACCTTGTACTTCTGCTAATTTGTTATATGTTCTTTCATCGATTATCGTGTAAATCCTTTTATCAGAGCTATCGAATGCTGATCCCTCGCTAAGTTCTTTTGTATTAAATGTGACAGATAGTGCTACGACATTTTCATCATACTTTGTATCTGGCAATATAGCGCTGACTTGCTGATCGCTTTTTGCATCCGTTTGCTGATACATGAAGGTGTTCGGATCAACGGTCATAACTTGGTCATTCGCGTTATAATAAAGGCCATAAACCGCACCGCCAGCCGTTACCGTTGTAGCACTTAACACTGCAATTACGGTCAATGTCCGTGCATTACCCCGAATACGATATAGCAGCTGTGAGATCGTCATCAGATGCAGGCCTTTCCATAGCCATTTTTCATTTTTCTTAATCACCGCTAACACATAGCCTGTCACGCTATGAAACAATAAAAACGTACCGGCAATAACAGTTGTCAAAATGATGAGTGCCGTCATCAAAAAGCCGACTTTTTCCCATACTTTAGAAGTAAATAAATCTTGCATCGCCAACCAATAACCCATGACAATCAGAAAAATTCCCAGAATGGCTACAATCATCGATGGCTTCGGAGCCGCTTCCCCTTTTTTCGTTGCATGGAAGAGATCGATTAGTTTAAATTGATAAATCAACCGATAGCCCTGAAATGATGTCACCAAGAAAATAATCAGAAATACGATTGAGGTGTTCAAAGCAGCAGATTCCGAAAATGTAAATGGTGCTATGACATCATAGCCCATTAAATAGATCAAAATCGTCATGAACCCTTTTGAACAAAGAAATCCAAGTAAAATCCCCACAACCAATGAAACCAAGCCTAGCAATAGGTTTTCAAAGAAGAGCATAAAACCGATCTGACGATTACGTACGCCAAGCAATGCATATAATGCCACTTCTTTTTTACGTTTTTTCATGAAGAATGAATTGGAATAGGCAATAAAAATGGCAACGAAGAAAATCAGGATGACAGCCGCACCACTCATTAATGAATCCAATTTCTGTGATGAAGCCGTTTGTTCTGCAACTGTGTCACTATATTTTAATGTTACAAATGTAAAATAGATGATAATGCTAAATACCATGGATGCGATATATAAAAAATATTGGGAGAGATTTCGAGCAATATTCTTTCTCGCCAGACTAAATAACGTCATCTACCTCACCTCCAATTGTTGCAAGGACATCCATAATTTCTTGGAAGAAAGCTTTACGTGATTGGCCACGACGATATATTTCTGTTGAAAGCGTACCATCCTTGATGAAAATGATCCGCCGGCAGAAGCTTGCGGCATATGCATCATGTGTCACCAACATGATGGTGGAATTATTATTTTCATTTAGTTCACTTAAGCTTTCCAGCAGACCTGTTGCTGATTTTGAATCAAGTGCACCTGTGGGCTCATCTGCCAGGATCAATGCAGGCTCTGTCACAAGCGCCCTGGCTGCAGCTGTCCTTTGCTTTTGCCCGCCGGAGATTTGGTATGGATATTTAGCTAATAAGCCTTCAATCCCAAATACTTTAGCAATACGATTCACCAAGTTAGTAATTTCTTTCGCTGGAATTTTTGCAATCGCCAGTGGTAATAATATATTTTCCTTAACAGTCAATGAGTCAAGCAAATTGTAATCCTGGAAGATGAAACCAAGATTATCACGTCTGAAATCCGTTAAGTCTGCCCCTTTCATATCGTGAATGCTCGTATCATTCATGAAAATTTTCCCTTCAGTCGGCGAATCAATGGTTGCCAACATATTGAGCAACGTCGATTTCCCCGCTCCAGAAGGTCCCATGATTCCTACAAACTCCCCTTCATGAATCTCAAAAGATATATTTTCCAACGCTGTGAAGGCAGCGCTTGATTTACCATATGTTTTTTTTATATTTTCCACTTTTAATAATGGTTCCATTTGTTTCACCTCTTCAGTATTGTTGATACTTATACTTTACATGCCCATTCTTACAGCATCTTTGTGCCAACCTTACAGCAAGCTTAAATCCATAAAAAAAACGCCTGCCATTTAAATAGGAAGACGTTTTTTTATGGATTTTTTGAAAGTAAAAGTATTTAACTTTGCTTCAGAAGCCTGCGATCGATTACAAAATTACCAAATGGAATGAATGAAACGATGAAAATCATCGCCATTTTTAAAAAGGACCATTTTGATATGATGCTCACATAAAGTAATAAAAGTCCAAATACAACAAATAAGAAACCATGGATGCTGCCTAAAATGAGTGTTGCTTCCCCAATATCCAATATGTACTTAATGGGCATACCAATGGCAAGCAATAAAACATATGAGATTCCCTCAATTATTGTAATAAACCGAAACCAACCAATAGCTGTCGAAAACATTCGCTCATCCCCTTATTCATTGTACAAGTACGGCACACAAATCCAGCTTCTTGTCCCCAATCCAAAATCTGTTACTTCATCATATTATATTACTGTGACATCCACTAATAAATAGTACCAGGTTTGCCTAAAAATAGAACAACAAAAGCCCAATCCAAGGATTGGGCCTGTTAACAACGCAAGGTTCAAATTTACTTAAAGACGTTCAATTTCGAAACCAATTCGCTCCCTCATCCATATGCACGAAGGGAATATCCGTATCAATTACACCGTTGATTCGTTTTAACTCAACATCTTCCCCTTCGAGCCATTTTGCAAAATCTATTGAAGTCGGCTCCTGGTTCCCTCCCAAGGCAATCCAAGCTTTCATCTCCTTAGGTAAATAAGCGGATGTATGAATCGTTCCTGCCCAGCTGCTATATAAATCCGAGAAGACACCTTGATTGGTATCATTAAACAACCTATAAGCATCGTAGGCAGATGAAAGTCTTCCCTCCTGATCTTGGATGATCTCCAATCGGCGTTTTGAATCGATAAGATGGTTACGGTTTTCATTTTTCATGATTTCAAAGTGATTTGTACAGGCATTTGACGTGCGCACCTCTACATTTCTCGGGGAGGTTTCAACGATATAGGTACTTCCGCTTTTATCATAGACGACGTAAGTGAAAGAATGACGATGCGGGATTTCCTTCAACATCGCGACCGCTTCCTGAACGTTCGCACAAGATTCAACAATCAGTCTGCCAATCATGCAACAGATGAAACCATCTCCAGGGTTCTTGCGATTCATGAAGTTATAGCCTATCACCAAACCTTTTTCATTCATTCCATCCATTCGACCAGTCCCTCGCTGACTCGGGCCGATGCTTGAATACCCTTGATCGGTTGGCTGGAATAAGACATAGCGTCCTTCATAGGTCTTTGGGTGGTAATCATAATTGCGAATGAGATAATCATCGCCTGTCATGATGGAACAGCCCGACCGAACATAATCCAAACGGTATCCACCAAACTCTTGCAGCACGCGGTCAATTGGCCATTTCAGCGCTTCTTGCAACCCCAGTAATTCTTCCCAAACTCCAGGGGCGAATTGTGTAATGGCTTTCTTGACCTCTTCTTCTTCAACCGTAAACCGAGGCTGCCTGATCTTCCACTGATCTTCACGATTTTTTACCGTTAGTGAATCTTTTAATTCCTCCCCTTGCATGTATCCAAACTTATAATGTGTACCCCGAAATTGTATGACATCACTATATATTTGCTTCACGGCTTATCCCTCATTTACAGTAGTTGCTATTCAAGTTAAGAATACTTGAAGTATTGTTGAAAATAAAGAAGATAAGCCTTTAAATTTATGAAACAACTCACCACCCAGTACCTCCCTCATAATCTGTAACTAGGCACATTTATGAGGGGGACGGATCATGGAGATGGAATTAACGGCACTCCATTGGATTTATGTTGTATTCATTGCATTGATAATCGGGTTTATGGTAAAACGTCGTGATACTACCCTCATCTGCATAATTGGTATTTTCCTTTTGACTTTAGTGGCTACAGGCAGTTTAGCCTCTTCCATAAGCGGGATATTCAACAGCTTCATTTTCGCAATCACGGAATTAATGTCCACGATATTAATCATTTCAATCATAGTTGCCATGAGCACGGTTTTAACGAAGTCGGGCATTAATGATGTCATGATTGCACCGTTTGCGAAATTCATTAAAAATCCTACACTTGCCTTTTGGGTAATCGGAATCGTCATGATGATGATATCCTGGTTTTTCTGGCCATCACCTGCCGTTGCCTTACTTGGGGCTGTTCTGCTCCCTGTTGCTTTACGGGCTGGTTTACCTGCTCTTGGTGTGGCGATGGCGATGAACCTATTTGGTCACGGAATAGCATTATCAGGGGATTTCATCATTCAGGCTGCCCCTAAACTAACGGGCGATGCGGCTTCCATACCAGTCGGTGATGTCATCGCTGCGAGCATCCCACTTGTCATTACAATGGGGGTCGTCACCACCCTCTCCGCCTTTATCCTTTTAAAGCGGGATATGAAACTGGGAAAAATCAATGCGGCGGATAATGAGGGGATCGTCCAAGATCAGACAATGAATGAAGATTTGCTTACATTGAGACAAAAGAGGTTTTTTGCCATTTTCATTCCGATTGCCTTTCTGTTGGATGTTGTGGCATTGTCGATTTTGAAGTTGCAAGGCGGAGATGCAACGGCATTGGTTGGGGGTACTGCCGTTTTCATTTTGCTGATTTTATCCCTTGTCGCACATAAACAACAAGGTCTTGAAAAATCAACGGCCTATTTGATTCAGGGTTTTCAATTTGGCTTTAAAGTATTCGGACCCGTCATTCCGATCGCCGCATTCTTCTATCTAGGTGATTCTGGATTCAATCAGATCATCGGTGACTACTTACCAAAAACATCCCTCGGCATCGTCAATGACCTTGGTGCCGCCTTGGCAGCCTCCGTTCCTTTAACGAAAGAAATAGCCGCCGTCACATTAACGGGCATCGGTGCCATCACTGGCTTGGATGGATCGGGCTTCTCAGGCATTTCTTTAGCGGGATCTGTCGCCAAACTTTTTGGCACGGCAATCGGTGGAGGAACCGCCACCTTGACTGCACTCGGGCAAATAACCGCGATTTGGGTTGGCGGAGGTACCCTGATTCCATGGGCACTGATACCAGCAGCTGCCATATGTAACGTCAGTCCCTTTGAACTTGCCCGCCGGAATCTGCTTCCGGTAACCATTGGTTTAGCAGTGACTACAATTGTCGCGATGTTTCTCATTTAATCGATTTGCGCCGATTTGTGTGGACTTTACATTGAAAAAGGACTGAGTAAAAAATCAGTCCTTTTTCATTTCAATCATCGATATAACTGTGGAAGTCCGTCGATATATTCCTATTTTCGGAGGTATAACTGTAGATTTCGTCGATATATTTTTCCTTCATACCCAACTTATTCGTTATTGAATTTCTTTTTTGAAATCCATATGTTCGTTACCAATATCGCTACTGCCGTCAACTCAAGTGCCGCTAATGCACCCCAAATCGCTTGTGAATTGACTGTGCCTAAAATCAGTACTTCCATGGCATGTTTACTCATGCTTGCCGGATTCACATTGTCTATTACCGGACTTAATCCAACTATGATTCTACAGCCAAGGAGAAATACTATCGAAATTAATGCAATAACACCCTGACTATTAAAAATGGTACTGATCATCGTCGTGAATGAAACGATAAATAGGATCCACAGCAGATAGAACAGCAAGGCCACTATTAAATCCGCAAAGTCAACGCTCGTAAACAAGAAAACTGCATACAGATATGAAACCAAATATCCCAATGCTACACTGAAGGCAACAAACAGATAATTGGAAATGATCTTCCCGCTTATGTAAGATCCAACCGTCACGGGCCTTGTAAGAATGAAAGCCAGCATACCATTTGCTTTATCGGATTGTACGACTCCCATCATGGAAACGATGATGATCATGACCCCTAGCTGATCAAATTGAGACCCTAAGGTACTGGCAAGAACTTCGCCGCCTTTTTGGGCTGCCATGCTTGGATCAATGGTGATCCCTTGGGCCCCGCCCAGTGCCTCTAATATTGAAGGTAAATAATAACTTACGACTGGTTGAGTTATTCCTAAAAATATAAATACAAGCGGCAGCCATATCACTTTATATTCACGTACCATCTGAACAAATTCCTTTTTAGCCAAAACGGTAAAATCACTCATTTTCCCACCACCAATTTTAAGAAAATCTCTTCCAATGTATCGTTATCTATTTCGAACCTTATAAGATCAACATTATGCTCCAGAGCATTCGCCAGTAACATATTCTTGTTTAATTCAATATCTTCCACTTCTATCTTCAATTTATTTCCCATTACCTCTACACCTTTGACAAAGTTCAAGCTTTTAACGTTTTCAATCCATTTTTGACTTTTAGAGGTTATGTGGACATTGATTTTATTTCCACTATCCCTGTTTAATAATTCTGATATTGTTGTGTCCTCAATTTTTTTACCGCTTTTTATAATGACAAACCTCTCACATATTTCTTCTGCATCGCTTAATATATGCGTCGATAATAAAATTGTCGTATCTTTCTTTATCTCTTTTATGATATTCAACACTTCTCTCCGGCCGATTGGATCTAATGCCGAAACCGGTTCATCCATGACAATCAAAGCTGGTTTATGTAACAATGCCTGTGCAATTCCAAGCCTTTGTTTCATTCCGCCTGAAAAAGTCCGCACCTTTGAATTCTCTTCCCCGCTCAACCCCACTTTCGACAATATCTCTGGAATGCCGCTTAATAATTCTTCCCTCTTGATACCCGAGAGCTGCCCCATGAATGTAAGGGTTTCTTTGGCAGTCATCCATTGAAAGAAGTTAGGATATTGTGGTAAGTAGCCTATTTCCTTTTTCATTTTTGAAATTCCCTTACCATCAAGCAATACTTCTCCCCTAGTTGGATCAATAATATCTGCAATGACTTTTATTAGTGTCGACTTACCAGCCCCATTGGGCCCAATCAATCCAACACATTCCCCAGATTGCAGTTTCATTGAAAAATTATTGACCGCTGTTTTTTCTTTGAATTTTTTTGTAACATTTTTAATCTCTAATTTCATATTCTGTCACTGTCCTTTCTACCAATAACGAAGTACAGAATTGGACCGATAGTATTTGCAAAAATAATGATGAGTGTCCACAATAATACATTTTTCCGCGTCTTTCGATTTCTGTATAAATCAATTAATGCAATAAGGATTAAAATCATCCCAATAGCAATTACCGGTAAAATAATCGGCAAAATAGACATGAAATCAATATCTTTCAATTCGTTCCATCCGTAATGCAATTCCATATATACCACTCCTTAATAGCAAAATATTATTATCATTATCAGTAATGATAACATTTGAATTGGGATTTTTCACCTGTTTTTTCTTGATAAAATATTGTATGAGGTTTTATTGTTATTTATAATGATAATATTATCATTATAAATAACATTTAAGATTTGTTGCATGAAGACATTAATTATTTACAATTGAAATTATTTAATTTCCAATGTGAGGAGAATAAGATGATTAATAAAGGCGAAATTTTAATGCATCCTGTAAGAATGAAGATTACCCAAGCTTTAATGAGAAACAGGGAAAATGGTTTAACACCATTAGAAATGTTAAAAATCATTAAAGATGTACCCCAAGCAACATTATATAGACATATACAGGTTCTATTTGATTCAGGTGTCATTCGCATTGTAAAAGAGAAAAAAGTGAGATCCGTTTCCGAAAAATACTACGTTTTAAATGAAGAAGAAGCACGACTTAGCGGGGAAGAATGGAAAAAATCCTCTAATGAAAAAAAGGTGAACTATTTTTCTTATTATCAATTATCCCTTATGACCCAATATCAAAACTATCTTACTAAATTGGAAGAAAGAGACTGCGCAGAAGATGGTTCAACCTTTTCACTTTTAGAACTAAAGCTTGATGATGAAAGCTTTATTAACTTTCAAAATGAATTGAACGATTTAATGGTAAAATACTACAACTCTACAAATCAGAGTGCTAAACAAGATTCTCCTATTCGAACAATCGGCGTTACAATCATTCCGGAATCATAAGTAAATGGGAAGGCTGTTCTCAAACCAGGACTAAAAGAACCATGAATACTATAGATTCACCAACCAAAATGGTTGTAGTCTCCGTTTTGAAACAGCCCTTCATTATGGAAGTAACTCCAAGGTTAAAAAGGGATATACCCGCTGTCAGCAGCTTCCCAATGCTTCCTTGATACTGCTGTATACTTCATCCCACAGGTGTTTTTCTTCAGCAAAAGCCGCAGTAATCTTTTTGATGACTGCTTTTTGCGCTGCCTCGAAACGTTCATCATCCTTGGCCGGCAGGTCTGACCTTAACTCCATTACATACTCTTGTACCTTTGGTGCACGTGGTCCCCAAATAGCTTTTTCTTCACCATTCTTATCAATGAATATAAAAATGGGAATTGAACGCGCTGTTCCATTCGTTAAGTATTGATCCATCAGTTCAAGATTTTGATCTCGTAAAACCATCCGAGTTTCAATATTTGCCGCTTCAGCTATATTCAGCAGTATTGGAATGTTCATCATTGCATCTCCGCACCAGTCTTCGGTAATGACAATGGCCCGAAGTTCCTTCGTCATTAATTCATCGAAAAAGCCTTGGTCCTCTGCAGAAACGGAAAAACCCTCCTGAATCGATTGTAAGTTTTCTTTATGAACCTTCATCGAAGATACAAATTCTTTAGCGGGAATCCCCTTTTCAAACCATTCATTCAGTGTCGTCATTCTTTTTCTCCTATCTATTTTTAAGTTAAAAATACCATAAACCCCTTATTTTTTCATTGTTTCCACCCTGAAAAATAAAATTCCAATTTGGTAAATTAAAACCATGTTTTCTTTCCCGTGTAAAGGGAAAACTCTAAATACATTCAATAGCTTACTAACTAACTATTTTATAGTCATTAGAACATTGTTTTCTAGTTTAGGAGATGAAATTTGTGGAAGGTTTTCTCTTTGCGCTACTCCCTGCATTGACATGGGGCAGCTTAGTGCTTGTTTCCGAAAAGCTCGGAGGCAACTCTTATAATCAAACACTAGGCATTACAATCGGTTCATTACTGTTCGCCATCATGATGTCTTTCATCAATCCGCCGGAATGGAGCAGTACAGTGTGGATTGTCGGTATCATTTCCGGAATAGGCTGGGCATTCGGGCAGTTATTTCAATTCAACAGCGTCAAGGAAATCGGGGTATCGAAAACCGTTCCAATCTCAACAGGACTGCAAATTCTCGGAAATACGTTTTTTGCAGTGATCATTTTCAGGGAATGGAATGACAAGTTGACAATCATCATCGGCATTGTTGCAATAATCTGTTTGATTACAGGTGTCTTGCTGACGAGCTACGGCGATGGTGATAACAAAAAAGCAGGAAGCATGAAAAAAGGGGTTTTTTATCTTGCCATATCAACGGTGGGTTATGTTACATATGTCATTGTCGTCAGATGGAATGAAGTTGACGGATGGTCGGCGATCCTGCCGCAAGCAATTGGCATGTTCCTGGCTGCCCTGCTCCTATCCATCAAACATAAACCGTTTAATAAATATGCTAGGCGCAATATTCTAACCGGAATGATGTGGGCAGTCGGTAATATCGGCCTCCTGCTCGCCAATCCAAAAGTGGGCGTTGCCATCGCATTCTCATTTTCCCAAATGGGGATCGTCATTTCCACTTTAGGCGGCATCTTTCTTTTAGGCGAGAAAAAATCCAAAAAGCAAATGGTCTTCGTCATCACCGGGTGTGTACTCGTAATTGCTGGCGGAATCATGATCGGCTTTACAAAAGAATAGTCAAAGGAGCGATAAATGATGTATGACGATTTAGAGAAAAAAGTGGTAGTGATCACTGGGGCGGCAAAAGGGTTAGGAAAAGCCATGGCCGAAAGGTTCGGTAAAGAAAAAGCGCATGTCGTATTAAATTATCACACTGAAAATGGCGACCATAAGGAAATCATCAAAACGATTGAAGCGGCAGGCGGGAAAGCCGCAGCCATTCAAGGCGACGTTTCAAAGGAGGTGGATGTGAAGAAATTGCTTTCATTCGCCGTGGAAACCTTTGGCACAATCGACATCATGATCAACAATGCTGGCATTGAAAATGAAGTGCCCAGCGAAAAATTGACTCTAGAAGATTGGCAGAAAGTCATCGATGTAAATCTAACCGGGATGTTCCTGGCAAGCAGGGAAGCAATCAGTTATATGCTCGATCATGGCATTAGGGGGAATATCATTAACATGTCTTCCGTTCATGACCGTATCCCTTGGCCTCATTTTGTCCACTATGCAGCAAGTAAGGGCGGAGTCAAGATGATGACAGAAACCCTTGCACTTGAATATGCTCCTAAAGGGATTCGCATTAATAATATTTCACCCGGTGCGATCGACACACCCATCAATGCCGAAAAATTCAATGACCCAAAAGCTAAGCAAGAAGTCATCGACCTGATACCGATGGGGTATATCGGAAAACCGGAACAAATTGCGGCTTGTGCCGCTTGGCTAGCTTCCTCCGAATCTAGCTACGTAACGGGAATGACCTTATATGCTGATGGCGGAATGACCAAATACCCAGGATTCCAAGCTGGAAAAGGCTGAACTTAGCTAAAGAAAAGAACCCTTGCAATGACTAAAAAGAATAAAACCAATAAGAAAACCAATGGTGAAATGACGCGTTTGACCCAATAAAGGAAAAGGTTCTTACAACCGGAAAAAAGAGCAATCCTATAAAGGATGCTCTTTTTTTCATATTCGCTTATTTTTACCTGGCAACAGTATCATATTTCGTTTTATTTCATTTTAGGATATTGTATTTTCTTTATCACGGATATCGGGCCCTTCCCAAGCTTAGTTGTTCACTATGAATCATATTAAAAAGAATTTAAAGGATTGAATCATAACCGTGAAAAAAATCGATCATATTTCAAGGACGAAATAAAAAAAGATGATCCCATTTAATCTGAGATCATCTTTCCTTTACTGCTGGCTAAGTGTTAGCGAATGCCTTTCATGTAGCCTTGAATCTTTGGTGATAAGGCCATCAGGACAAGTCCAAGGACCATTGAGGCAACACCGATCACTCCAAAATAAGCCATTTCGGTTTGAGGTGTGTAGAATCTGACGATTTGTGCGTTCAGTGCTTGTGCTGCTGCACTTGCCAGGAACCACAGGCTCATCGTTTGTGCCGAGAATGCGGCCGGAGCCAATTTTGTAGTAGCTGAGAGTCCTACAGGAGATAAACAAAGTTCTCCAAGTACTACAAGGAAATAACTAAGTACAAGCCATAGCGGATTGACTAATGCGTCCGATCCACCGAAATAAACAGGAAGCAGGATCACCAGGAATGATAAACCGGCGAACAGTAAACCGATTGAGAACTTTTGAGGAATGGTCGGCTGACGCTTTCCTAGTTTAATCCATAACCATGCGAATACTGGTGCAAGGGTAATGATGAACAAAGGGTTCAAAGATTGGAACCATGCCGGGTTTATTTCTATTCCAGCAAAATTCAACTGTGTCCGTTTGTCTGCATAGCTTGCTAATATAGTTGCACCTTGCTCTTGAATCGCCCAGAACATGACGGCTGCTATAAACAAAGGAATATAGGCAATCAAGCGTGAACGTTCAACAGAAGTCGTTTTCGGGCTGCGATACATGAAAATGAAATAAAGTGTCGGAATAACGATCCCTAGGATACCTACAAGATTAATGAAGGTTTCAATCGTTAAGATGCCTGCAGAAGCCGTGACGCCGATAATGGCAGCTATGATTAGTGCAGCTATCCCCAATTTAGTGAATACTTTTTTCTTTTCATTCTGTGATAATGGGTTAGCAGGAAGAGTTCCAGCCAGGCCCAGGTTCTTTTTCTTTGTTGTAACAAAGACGATGAGTCCAATTAACATACCAATTGCCGCAAGTCCAAAACCAAGATGGAAGCTATAGTCCATTCCGACTGTACCGACAACAAACGGTGAAAGGAAGGCACCCATGTTGATACCCATATAGAATATACTGAAACCGGAATCCCTGCGTTCGTCATTTTCTGCGTAAATTTCACCGACAATGCTGGAAACATTCGGTTTTAATAAACCAGTACCCAGAACGATAAGTACCATGGAAACAAAGAACATGGAGAGACTGCCTGGTACAGCAAGGACAATATGCCCGAGCATGATCAAGATACCACCGTAAAATACGGATTTTGAAGTCCCGAAAATCCTATCGGCGAGCCATCCGCCAATTATACCTGACATATATACTAAAGATCCGTATATGGATACAAGGGCAAGGGCTGTGGGTTCATCAAGACCTAGTCCCCCTTTAGAAACTTCGTAATACATATAGTAAACAAGAATGGCCTTCATGCCATAATAGGAGAAACGCTCCCAGAACTCAGTAAAGAAAAGGGTGAATAGTCCTTTAGGGTTTCCAAAAAAACCTTTTTGAGGTACACTATCCACAATTTTCTGTTTATTTATCGTTGCCATACCTAGTCCTCCTTTTATTATTGTATAATAACATTTTATTTTCTCTATTGTAAACAAATATTTAGTATATTTAAATAATTAATTTCAAAGTAAATAGAAGTGTCCTTCCACCAGACAAGCCAAAGTCCGAATTTTGTACTAAAAAACAGTCCATATAATCTAATAGAAAGCGGCCATCAATGATATATTACCCTAACTTCACTAATGGTATTACTTTGGTAGCCATGCACATATTAACGAGAATCAAAATGGCAAATTTTGAATAATCAAACCATTACCGTTATATACACCGTATAATAGATATAAAAACGAGGAGGCACCTTAATGTTCGGGATCATAACCGTCGTGATGATTTTTTCCATCCCTATACTTGGAATACTGACAACCCATTTTGAAAAACAGTCAAAAACCAAGCACAAGATACTGCAAGTTGAATTGGAACTTGAAAAACTTAAACATGAAAACTTTCTTATGGAGACGGAAAAAATGAGGTTGGAACTGGATCAGATGAAATTCGAACAAAAAAGAGACGAGCCAAGGTTACTGTAATCAAGTAACGTTGGTTCGTCTTTTTTAATGAGTTTTGTACCGTTTTAAAAACCCTCCGCCCGTCATAAGAATTACAATAGAGCCATTTTAATGGATATATTGATCGCCAACAAGAAGGTCTGACAGCACCTTTGTCGGGATGATGAACTCGACTGCCCCCATATATCCCGGCGCAGCTTCGTAGCTGTTAAAGGCAATGACTAGCTTGCCATCTTCGTTAATATAAAAGTTTTGGTTTTCATCGATTCCTTTAAATGCAGTAAGATCATCATCTTCGACCCAATATATCTTTTCCGGATCTTCAGCCATCTGCCGCTTCATCTGTTCCTTGATGTTTTCACTGATCACCCGAAGATAACGATCATCTTTAAATAAGCTATTTAACGTTAAAAGCACTTCGTTCTTCTTGTCGACTGTATCGAATTGACTTTCCGTGGAACTAGAGGCCTGAATCGTATCCGTATAACGCTGTACCGATAATATCGTTTCATTATCCGTCAATATCACATATCCGCTTTCCACCGAGATATTGCCCTTTTCCCCATCCTTCAGTTTTGACATGGAGTCCGTGAATTCCTTATATAGCTGTTTGCTTTCCGATAAGTATTTATCATTCAAGCTATCTTCGAGCTGTTTATTCTCCAGACCGGATATAGCAGGTGTTTTGATTACTGCCGAGGAATTATTCGCTTCTTCTTTCCATTCGACGAAGGTAATCACTTTGATGACCTTCTCGACTATTGGAATATCACTCATGGCTTTCGCCGCTGCCGGGCTGATGTTTACGGAAGCTGTCACGATCAGAAGGACTGCAGCCGCTGACACGAGGATATTCCTGCCAACCCTCGGCTTCTTCCTTGGCTTTTCATTCAAGGCTGCTTGAACGACATCATTCAATTCCTTTGGTATCGGTATTTTAAGATATTCTTCCCGCAGATCTTTTAATTTTTTTTCCATCTTTTCGTTTCCTCCCGTTCAGTCATGTTGATCCGCAATAGTTGCAGCGCCTTATATAATCTCGTTTTAACCGTGCTTACGTTCTCTTCCAGCACTTCCGCTATCTCGTCCAACTTCAGGTCCTCAAAGAAACGGAGGACGACTACCGTTTTGTACTTGACTGAAAGTCCTTCCAGGGCCTTTTGCAAATCCAGGTCAGGATAGTGATCTTCCTCACCGCTGCGTAAGTATTCTATTGTTTCGTCATCGGCGATGGTCAGTTTCTTTTCCTTCCGCAATACATCCAGTGCCGTTCGGACGATGATCTTATATAACCAACTATCTATAGAAGCAGCGTCTTTGATTTTGCTGCTGGAGGCTAGCGCTTTCCTGATCGATTCCTGCACGATATCAAGGGCATCATCTTGGTTTTTGACATAGTAAAAAGCAAGTCTGTACAAATTATCTTGCCGTTCGGTTATCCGGGCCGCGAGTAATTGATTCATATCTGGATTTTTCATTGCATGATAGAGCTCCTTACATTTAAATTCCGTATCCTAGGTACATAGAATAGACGTTGGTGGAGCCATAAAAGTTTGAAAATGAGCAAGGAAATATATAAATATAAAAAAATGAAATTTTTTACAAACTTTTAAGACTTTTGGCGCGTCTATATAGTAGAATGATTATCGAGGTGGAGTGCATCATGAGAAAATTAAATTATAAAAAAGTCTTTATTTTTCTATTTTGTCTAACAGCTGCTGTGGGAACATTGGGGTTAGCCATCAAAAGCCTTGCTTTTGATAAGAAAAGAACCGTTTCGGCCTATACAACCGATAAGAATTACCCAGAAGCCGATATTCAAACGTATGTGAAAGATAATACGAAAGGCGGATATTCAGCCAGCAGGCCCGTTCTGAATTTAGAAAATATCGACAAGCAGCTAGAAGCCTACATAAAGAAAGAAATTAAGGATTATGAAAAGAAATGGAAAGCATCCGACGGAAAAGCTTCCGAGCTTAACCTCACCTATACGATCCTCCATTTCAGCAAACAGACCATTACGATTTCCTTCGATAAATATGAGCAAGTGGAAGGAAAGAAGCAGTCTGGAACCCAGATCTTCACTTATGATATTCCATCTCAGCAAAAGCTCTCCATAGAAGACATCTTTGCCACGGATACTGATTATTTATCCGTTTTATCCGATATTGTTTTTGAAGAGTTAACGGAGAAGGAAGAAGAAGGCATTTCAAACAGTCTCATTAAAAAGGAAAACAAACTGAAGGCAGCCAACTTCAATTCTTTTTCAGTCTTGAAAAATACGCTTGTATTCTACGTTAAGACTGATGATTCAACCAAGACCCATACAATAGCCATCAAGAAGGAACTTTTTAAAGATAGTTTGCTAGATTCATATCAAAGTCAAGATTTGAATGAGGATCGTGTAAAGGAATGGCAGCCGAAACATATCGTTGCCAAACTGCCCGTGCAAAATGAATGGATCGACCCTTCAAAAAAGGTCATTGCCTTGACGTTCGATGACGGGCCGCATCCAAGTCATACCATGTCCATTCTTGAGAACCTGAAAAAGTATGATGGTCACGCGACGTTTTTCGTGCTTGGAAGCCGCGTTCAGCACTATCCGGAAGTTCTTCAAAAAATGCTGCAGCAAGGAAATGAGATCGGCAACCATTCATGGGATCATCCGCAGCTGACGCGCTTAAGCAAGAACAAAATCGAAGATCAAATCGAAAAGACCCAAGACGCTGTAGAAAAAGCTACAGGTGCTGAGCCAAATCTCGTCCGTCCCCCATATGGAGCGATTAACAATAATGTGCGTGAATACATGGAGGATATGAAAGTCACACTTTGGGATGTCGATCCCGAAGATTGGAAAGAACGCAATGAAAAGAAAATCGTAAACAAAGTGATGAGTAAAGCCAAAGATGGCAGAATCATATTAATGCATGATATCTACCAAACTAGCGCCCAGGCTGCAGGAAAAATCATCAAACAACTGCATGACCAAGGCTATCAACTGGTAACAATCTCGGAATTGGAAAAGGTAAAGAAGGATCGTGAACTTTCCGGAATCACCATAAGTGAATAATCAAAAGAAAAGAGCCTGTTCCGTGATTCGGAACAGGCTCTTTTCTTTCAAATAAAATAAAGCAGGCCTTTGATCATATAGCAAAGGTCTGCTTATTATTTCATTCACCAAGATCTACATTATGATAAACTTGTTGAACATCTTCCAAATCTTCCAATGCATCAATCATTTTTTCGAATTGTGTTTGTGCATCTTCTGGAAGGGTTAGGTCATTTTGTGCAAGCATCGTCAGCTCTGCCACTGTAAAATCGCTGATTCCTGCATCCTTGAATGCTTGTTGTACAGCATGGAATTGTTCAGGCTCGGCATAAACGATGACACTTTCTTCTTCTTCCATGATGTCACGTACATCAACATCCGCTTCCATTAACAGTTCAAGAACATCATCAGCCGTTTTACCTTCAATCCCGATGACAGCCGTTGCATCGAACATATAAGCAACAGATCCGCTGACACCCATATTCCCGCCATTTTTCCCAAATGCGGCACGTACATCAGATGCCGTCCGGTTCACGTTGTTTGTCAATGCATCCACGATGACCATTGAACCATTTGGACCGAATCCTTCATAACGGAGTTCGTCATAGTTTTCTTCCGAACCGCCTTTTGCTTTTTCAATCGCACGGTCAATGATCGCTCTTGGGACATTGTACGTTTTCGCACGCTCAAGTACGACCCTTAATGCCTGATTGGATTCTGGATCTGGTTCACCTTGTTTTGCCACTACATATATTTCCCGTCCGAATTTAGCATAAATCCGACTAGTATTAGCATCTTTTGACGCTTTTTTTTCTTTAATGTTATTCCACTTACGACCCATTATATTCCACTCTCTTTCATCATTGATATATATGAATAGATTATTAAGATACGGCCCTAGGAGAAAACCCACAAAGGGGGAATTCCTTTGAAGATAGGCTATACGTTTACTAGATTATATTATACATCAATTGTATAATTTTGAAAAAGTCCTGCACATCCCTCACTGGCATTTATCGGTACTTTGCGCTATTTTTTATGAAATACTATGGAAAACATCAGCAGTGGTATAGTATGAAGTGATCGGAAAGGAGAGATGATCCATGAAGGACAACCAAATCATCATCGGGATACCCGGTAAATGGAAGGACCGGACAGAATTGATTCAAACGGTCGCTTCCCAAAGCGAAGGGTATCTGTTAGCCGGGAATGTTTTTCATAACAGTGATAAGAACATTACGTTTCAGGCGGAGGTCCATGATTATGAACCCACTTTAAAAGAGAGCTTTTCTTACGCCAGTAAAGACGCCTTTTCAGAGAATGCATTAGAGGAAATCAATGACCATACCTTTACCGTTTATATAATAGCCGATGTATCCGATACCGGAACTGTTATCGATTTGATCGATGCCGGGGCAGCGATCCTAAAGGCAGGCGGAATGGCAGTGAAAATAGAAACAGCTGGAATTGCCCATTCAAAGGAAGATTGGCAGCATCTTCATCATAGCCCGGATATTCTTTCGGTATATGCCCATTTTGTCACGATCATCGGAGAGGAAGACTATTATTGTTCATTCGGAATGAAAGCCTTTGGTCTTCCGGATGCCGTGACACTTAACACAATGAGTCCGAAAGAGGCGGCTGCTCTGCTTAACACATTTAATTATTACCATGTAGGTGAACGGCCTCTCTTTAAGAATGGCGAAACGTTTAGCATTCAGCAAGATGCACCAGACTTTATATTGACGGGCCTTCAGGACTTTAGATATGAAGAAGACCATCCCTTCTACAACCCGTTTGGATTATGGAATTTAGGGACAAGTAAATAGAGGAGCGATTCGCTCCCCCCAGACTGCAGGCAAATTCGAATAGATCGGGTATGCCTGCAGTTTTTATTTAAAAGACGTTCCAGTCGTTTTCAGAATCTGCTCCCTGTCTGCCAAGTCTCCTCGACGCATCTCTGCTAGCCAGTTATTCGGCAGGAGTGTCGCAAATTTCTTCAATCCAATAAGGATTACAGTAAAAAACATCAAGAATACCAGCTTGGTTCGGAATAGACCATCCTGCAGTTTTCATTTTAAAAAACGTCTCATTTGATTGGAACGGAAGGTACGAGACTCCTGCGGGAAAAGCGCGTCTAAGGGAGACCCCACAGGCGCAAAGAGCGCCGAGGAGGCTCCCGGAACGCCCGCGGAAAGCGAGTGCCTGTAGTGGAAATCAACGTTGAAAACAATAAAGTATATCCTTGTTTTAATCAAGGTTCGGGATGAAAACATTCCGAACCCTCCTTTGCCTATTAAGAGAATTGATTCGCTTCTCCATTTTTATTTTTTCAACCGAGTTTTTCACGCTTTTCTTCTTCATGTTCCTTTTTCACGAGGGACATGCCGCTCGCTTGGTATTTGAGGATCTTTTGAATGACCGTGCCAAGATGTGCCCCAGCTTCAACAGGAGGAATCCCTCCTTTATGGATGTTGGAAATGACCATCCTCTCCGCTTCAATGGTGCCCAAACGTGGTTTATAGCATATATAAGCGCTCAATGATTCAGCACTGACCAGACCAGGCCGTTCACCGATCAACAGGACAATGACTTCAGGTCCTAGGATTTCACCGATATCATCCATCACGGCAACCCGGCCCTTTTCAATATAAAAAGGTGTACCCGTATCCAGACCTGCCACTGCCAAAGATTGTTTGAAAGATAAATAGACGTCCTCCACATTTTCTTCGATCGCCTTGGCACTTAAGCCATCGGAAATGATGATTTGAACCGTTGGGGCCTTTATGCATTTGGCTTCTATCACCCGCTTTGCTTCATCCGAAAGCTTTCTGCCATAATCCGGACGCCGTAAATAGACTTCCTTATCATCGGCCTTCGTTTTCACCTTGAATAAATCCAAGCGCTTCAAAAGAATATCACTGACTTCACCATATACAGCATCAACGGCCGCCGCATGGTCAAAACGAAATTTCAGCCAAGAATCCGTTTTCGGCCGGGTGCCTGACCTGCCTACACCTATGCGTGCAGGGGTTTTCGCTATCAAGGCATCCAAATCTTCCTTATTATTCATTCCCATATCATCCACTCCTAATGGTTAAATATAGTTGGATCACCGGCACGCTTCGTTAATTTTCCATTCTCCATAATCTCCATCTTCTCCAGCCAAGCTTCATATAATGGGGCAGGCCGTTTATCCATCGTTTGCCTCAAAGTCGCTATATCGTGGTAACTCAAAGACTGATAGTTTAACATGCAGTCATCCCCCATCGGAGTTGCGATGATGAAATTCACACCAGCAGCCGTTAAAAGTACACCCAAGTCCTCGATATCATTTTGATCAGCCTTCATATGATTCGTATAGCAAATATCCACACCCATCGGCAGTCCATGCATTTTTCCCATGAAATGGTCTTCTAACCCGGCTCGGATGACCTGCTTGCTATTATATAGATATTCAGGTCCGATGAATCCGACGACCGTATTGACAATGTACGGATCAAAATAGCGGGCAAATCCATAGTTCCTGGCTTCAAGCGTCACCTGATCGATTCCGAAATGCGCTTCAGCCGATAACTCGGAGCCTTGCCCCGTTTCAAAATAAAGATGCTGCGGGCCTGTGCCGGTCCCATAGGCCTTCGCGATCTCATTAGCTTCTTCGAGCAATTGTACGTTAATTCCAAAAGAGCGATTGGCCGTTTCCGTTCCGGCTATGCTTTGAAAGATCATATCAGCAGGCGCACCTTGCTGTACGGCCTTCATTTGCGTGGTCACATGCGCAAGTACACAATTTTGGGTCGGAATGTTCCATTTCTGGATGACATCCTGTGTCGCATGAAGCAGCCGCTTTACGCTTTCGACCGAATCATCGACAGGGTTGATTCCAATGAGTGCATCCCCGATTCCATAGGAGAGGCCTTCTTTTAAAGAAGCCAGCATGCCATCCACATTGTCAGTCGGGTGGTTAGGCTGAAGGCGCGAAGCAAGCGTTCCTTTGTATCCGATCGTGCTATTATTCTTGGTGAGCACTTCGATTTTATTGGCTGCATGGATAAGGTCGAGGTTCGACATCAATTTGGCTGCCGCAGCAATCATTTCACTATTCAATCCCCTGCTTAATCGCTTTAAATCCTCGCCGGTCGTGTCGTCACTCAAAATATATTCTCGCAGCTCGGCAACGCTCCAATTCTTCACAGATTGATAGATGGTTCCATTGATGAGACCATCTATGATCCGCGACACCTCATCCTCTTCCGGGGAGAGCAGGGGATAGTTCCTAATGTCCGCCAAAGTCAATTCGCTAAGCACCGCTTTCGCAGCAATCCGTTCTTGGACAGAATCTGCTGCAATTCCCGCAAGTCTATCTCCTGATTTCTCTTCATTCGCTTTGGCCAGGACTTCTTTCAACGATTTGAATTGATGGATTTCCCCAAAGTATTGAGTGGATAATTTCATCGTATAATCCTCCTTTTCCTAACTGTGAAAGGTTAGCGTTTTTACTACAACCGGAACGACTCCTGTCCGAAGCAGCCTTCCTATATCCAAATAATCACCATGTTCCACTTCTGTCTGATCAATGCAGATGACCGGCAGATCCGGTTGGTTCGCTAGAATGGTTTGACCAAGTGCCTTCCCATAATCACTATCCATGACAACGATCAGAGGCTGCTGCCGATTCGGTTTTTGCTTCAGTGCCTCGGTGAAAGCGACTGCGAGCCGGTGAATGTCCCGAAATGATTGATAAGGTAAATTCGTTAAATAAAAGGCAAAATTCAGCCCCTCCTGCAAGGCGTCGTATATTGTGATCGCATCCTGAACAGCTTGTGCCATTTTCGCGGTTACATCATCAAGCCCGCCATGAAAATCGACCCGATAGACTGGAATATTACGAACTGGCAGATGAGAATCATTCACCTCGATGGTTGCTCCGCTGATTTCAGTTGTATGTGCGCCTGCTCCAAGTACAGTCGCCCGAACCGTTTCAACGGGCTGTTCCCACTCCCATGCGGCCAATTCTTCACTTTCCTTGATAGAGGCCGCAAGCATCATGCCGATATCCCGGAAGCTTTTGTCCTCCCGTTCTTCATGATAAATGCAATCACTGACACCGCCCGAGAACATCAACACTTCTATTCGTTCTGTCCAAGATGGCACCTTCCCAACTAATAGAAGTTCATCTTCTTTTGTGAAGGAGCCAGCCAAAAACCTCGAAAGCACCTTCGCCATTTCATTTGCGATGATTGACCCTTCACCATTCAAAGGAGAGTGCCCTTTTGATTTCAGCCATTTTCCTATTGAAGGAGCAACCTTCACCTTCGCTCCGTCCCACTCCACCAAACGGCCTCCTATATGCAGTGTGCAAGTTCCGCAAAGCATGCCTGAATGGTATACGGCAATATTCGCGGTCCCCCCGCCAATGTCTATGTTCGCTACAGTCTTTCTTGTCTTGATGGAATGTTGATAGGCACCGGATCCCTTGGCGGCAATGATTCCCTCCAAATCCGGACCGGCTGCCGCTACAAGGAATTCCCCCGCCGCTTTAGATAACCGGTGCACCATTTCTTCTGCATTTTGTTTGGTTGCCGTTTCCCCAGTGATGATGACAGCCCCTGTTTGTATGTTTTCAATCGTGATTCCTGCTTTTTGGTATTCACTTTCCACCATTCTTTGAACAGCAGGTATGTCAATTACCGTCTCGGATAAAAGCGGGGTCCTGAAAATGGGACTTCGATACAGAATTTCCTTATCGGTAATTTCGATTTTTGGCACCTGTCCGCCACCCGCCACATTCCTAAGCGAGAGCTCGCTGATAATAAGTTTCGTCGTACTGGTGCCAATATCAATTCCTGCACTGATGATTCGTTCCACCTGTTCATTCATTAAAATCACACCCCAGTTTTACACCACTTGGATTTCATTACTGTTTTCTTCTTCGTTTTTCGTTTTATATTCATTAATGCCGATAACTCCTGCTGCACGATCCTTTTCTTCTAATTCCAAAGCTTTCGGAACGGACAGCCAGTAAGCAAGACCGATTCCAATCGCTCCGGCAGATAGCTTACCGACAATGATCGGTAATATTAAGGAGGGCTGAAAGTTGGCTGTGAATGATAAATGATCGCCCAATAGGAAGGCCGCACACACAGCGAAGGAGATGTTTATGACCTTATCCTTCGGCGGCATATCTTTAACAAGCTTGAACATTGCTAATATATTGGCTACCGTGGCTAATATCCCTGCACTCCCAGCTTTACTCAACCCAATTTTCCCTCCCATCGCTTCCAAAGGCTTGCCTGCATATTTTTGAATCAGGTAAATCATTGGAAATGCACCTGCCAGCATTATCCCGATATACCCCGCCGTTTCCAGGGCACGGAACTGGTCTGCCTTATCGGCCATGATCGGATGGAAACCCCAAGCACCAAATACTTTGGAAAACAATCCCGTGAAAATTTCAACGATCGAAAACACGAGTACTAGTTTAATCGCGGCGTCCAATATTTTTCCAAACCACATGAAACCTTTGATCATCAAATCCGGTAGGAAATAAAGGCCTAACGCGAGCAAGACCACAAAAATAAGAAGAGGGGAAAGATTCAGGGCAATTTTCAAATAGCTCAACGCGAATTCGTATGTAGAATCCGCATTCGTGGAAATCACTTCGCGGATTTTCGAATTCGTTGCCACCACCAGCACGCTTGAGATAAAAGCGCCAATGGGAATCGTCAGGATTCCTGACATGACACCAAGTGCCATGTATTTATGATCACGCTTCTCCAGCATCGCAAGCCCCATTGGAATTGAGAATACAATCGTTGCCCCAGACATGAAGCCGACAATCATCGCCATAATCCAGCCTTCATACGATTCCTTCAGCTCGGCCGCTAATTGGTAGCCCCCCATATCCGTCGCCAAAATCGTTGTTGCGGCGAGGGCGGGATCTGCACCGATCGCAGCGAAAACCGGGCCGCATACTGTATTGATGAACCATGATAAATAAGGGATCGAGGCCATGATTCCAGCTGCCGGGATAAATATATGGCCAACGGTATGCAAACCTTCCATGAAATGTTTCCCCAAGCCTTGCTCACTGTCTTTAATCGATGCAATAGCACCGACAACGGCACACACCATAATGATATAAATAACGAATTTACCTACCATCTCCATACATATTCCCCCTGAATTCCGATTTGATTTGGCCTATCGACTTTTAAAAAAAGGGTATAAAAAAGACGCCTCTTATAGCCCAAACTTAGGTTACCCGGCAGAAATGCCTGCCTACAACCAATTTGGTCCATCAAAGCGCCATTGCTTCATCTATTTACTTGTTTTTGATCATTTGCAATGATTCGTCGTGCCACCGTCTCCATGGAAAGCTGCTTATCCATGCTTAGCCTTCTCAGCTTATTGTAAGCGACTTCTTCCGTTACATTCTTCCTTTTCATGATGATACCTTTTGCCTTTTCAATGACTTTACGATTTGTGAGAGTTTCATCCAATTGAGCATTTCGTTCCTGATACTTCTTTGTATTGGCTGCTTGCAGCAAAGCTATCTCCACTGCCGGAATCAGATTCGCCTCCGTAATTGGCTTTACAAGATAACCTACGATATTCGCCCGCTTCGCCTCATCGATATATTCACGCTGACTGAATGCGGTTAAAAGCAGGACTGGAATCTGAAAAGTATTGGATATCACATCGCTAGCCTTGAGCCCATTCATTTTAGGCATTTTGATATCCATCAAAACCAGATCCGGCTGTAGTGCATGTGCCAATTCAATTGCCTTCTCGCCATTACGTGCATGTCCAACCACATCGAAGCCTGCATCCTTGAGCATGATCGTTATATCAAGCAGAAGTATCGATTCATCCTCCACGACCAAAATCCTCTTGACCACTTCTCCCACCTACCTCTTGTATGGAAATCTTACAGAAGCCAGGGTACCTTCTTTAATCCGATGAATCGAAAACTCCCCATCCAAATCGTTTTCCACCGTCATTCGGATGATATCCAGCCCCAAAGAAGGTTTCATAGCAGGTGTATACCCGATGCCATCATCTCTTACTTGAATTTCCAATACAGGTTCATCCTTTTGCAAGCATACGGTAATCTTCCCTTCCGACCCTTCCTTGAAAGCATGCTTCACACAATTATGGATGAGCTCATTCACTACCAGCGCGACAGATATGCCAATGTCGGAATCAATGGAATGAAGCTCACCATTATATTCAATGCTTAGGCATTGACGGGCATGACCCTCCGTATGAACAATCATATCGCCTATTTTCCTAATAAGCTCCAGCAGATCCACATGTTCGACCTCACTGCTTGCCAAAATGATTTCATAAACCGACGAGATGCTTAACACCCGGTTCAGACTGACCAATAAATGGGGCTTGATTTCTTCAGGGGCCCCTATCCTCATTTGCAGCCGAAGTAAACTGGCCACTGTCTGCAAATTATTCTTCACCCTATGATGAATTTCACGAATGGCTACTGATTTGCTAATCAGCTCTCTCTCTTTATCCCGCAGTTCAGTCAGGTCCCGGATGATGATGAACGTTTCATTGGAATTCTTATTGCCCAAATGGAATTTCTTTATTTGGAAAATCTTTTTACCAATGTTCATTTCCTTCATTAAAATGTCCTCTTTTGAAGCAAGAACATCGGCAAAGCCAGGAAAATATTCGAAAATGGATTCACCTAAGACACATTCCGTCATGCATATTTCCGATACTAGATTAATGGCAGAAGGATTCGTATAGACAAGTCGATTTTGATTATTAATCAGGAAAATGGACTCCTCGATAAATTCAGGAACTAAGGAATTCTGCTGATCTTGCCTATCAAACTGATTTGAAGTTTCAGGTTCTTCATCCATCACCTTTTCCATGATCAAAACGGCGATGACCCGATTGCATTCCCCCTTGATTGGAACGACACTTTGCTGGACCATTGCTCCCTCTTGAGTCAATGCCCGATTCACGAACATGTCCTTTCCGGTACGCAATACATAAAATACGGCCGGTTCAAAAGCCTCATAGGCAAATTTTCCGACAACCGGATGATCGTAAACCGAATTCACGGAATGCCCGCATGCCTCTGCCACGACAATGGCATGCTTCCCTTCACGCACCGGACAATCAATAAACACATTCGCTTTATTCAAATTGGCTATCAACGATAAATTCGTTGATAGGTTTTCAAGAATTTGAATATCACTGTCCAGTAAAAGAGTATGCAACTCACATAAATCTCGGACAGTCATTGTCCGTTCCATAGGCAAAACTCCAATAAACGTTTATTCATGGATATTATTATTGATTATTATAGATATCGACCCTATTTTTGTCAATATTCAAAATATTCTAATGTAATGTATTCTAACATAGATAACGATATTTAAGAAGATTGATCCACATTCTTATCAACTCACTTGTGGAACATAGTTACCATCTTAAGTCCATATATTACTACATTTGCTTTTTGCAAGGTATTCAGATCCCTCATGAATTCTACCTCTTCTGGTTATAGTAAAAAAGAAAATAACGAAGGAGGTACATTCCATGAAAAGTTCAAAGGAGTTTGTTGAAAGCATTCAAGAGCAGCAAAAAAAGGAAGAAGGCAATATGCGCCGTCAAGGTAATGGGAATCCCGCTCAGAAATTACCGAATAAAAAACATTAATCAAGTCCTTCTTCAAAAGATCCCAGCCTTAAATTTCAGGCTGGGATTCCTTTCACTCCGATGCACTTTTTTTCTTCTTCATCTCTTCGATTTCTTTAGAAAATGTTTCTTCTATCTCATTTTTATTTCCATATAAAAAGAGGTTATCCCCTAATTTGATTTTATACTCATATAGCTCTTTTCTGATTTTCACTTCTCCGCTTTCAATAAATAAAATATTGATGTCGGCTCCATGTGATATGACATCATAGGCTTTGACGTCGATGAACTCCGAGTCCTCATAAATATCGATCTCCATGACCACGTCTTCATCTTCTAAAAATAGGACCTCTTCTATCGGGTGTTCCCATAATTCATAATGATTGTACATTTCACTTTTCATCTTATTCGATAATCTATTATTCAGGAATGGAACTTTCACTAAAACGGTTAAAACCAGCAGTATTCCAATAATGATGCTTAACTCCATCAAGCGTAAATCATCTGTAAGCAATGTACTGATCGATGAAATGATGACAGCAAGCGAGAATGCACCAAATAAAATTAAGAACATGCTTATTTTCCTTCGAACGGGGTGATCGATAATGGATTTTGACTCGTCAGTTGTAAAACCAGTGCCCGTCAGCATGGAAATAACCTGAAATCTTGCCACTGTGCTTTTTAATCCAGTCAATTTCATCAAGGTGACCGATATTTCAATAACAAGAACAATGATTATAAAATAAAGCAGCATAAAAAGTAAATTCATCAACATGATCACTTCCTCATCTATGGTTTACCCCAATCCCGTCAAAAGAAAGCATTCGTTGTCTCTTCAAGTCTCCACCAATATATTCACTTAATGCAAATAACTGACACGAAAACAAAAAACACAGTAAGATCCCATTGAATCTTACTGTGTTTTATTCCTTTATTCTAATCGGATTCCTATTTCTGTTCTAATCTTGCTTTTCAGGGGAAACCCGATTTCTCAAATGGTCTTCAGCAGCAATTTTTTTAACAGCGGTGTAAATTGCTCTGGCAATTCAGCTACACTCGGAATCATTAGGCGTTCTTTGCCATAGATGTTTTTCATCGTCATCTCTTCACTTTCATCGATGCCTCCATCGGCTAAAAACAGGCCGATGACTTCGATGCCTTTTTTTCTGGCTTCCGAAACAGCAAGATGTGTATCGACAATGCCATTTTGATCATAATCGGCAGCTGCCGGCTCACCATCGGAAAACACGAGCAAGAAACGGTTTTTTTCGCGTCTTTTTTCCAATTCCATTGCGGCAACCCTGATACTGTATCCGTCCCGGTTATCTTCCTCAGGTTCAAGCTGCATGATTTTAGCTCCTGAGTTTAGATAAAGAGAATCAGAATGGGATTGAATCACATGGAAGTAGTTTGGCTGATATCCTTCTCTCACTTCATTTGCATCTTCCCAAAAGCCTACTATCGAGTGGGGGATCCTTAATTTCTTCAGTACTTCATGAAACAGGACCACCCCTCGTTTCGTTTCATCCATCTTGTTATGCATGGATGCCGAGCAATCGATAAGCAATGTGAATACGGCATCCATTTCATTTGAATCCTGGTTCTTTTTATAAAAAACCCGAGGATTCTCTTCAAATACAAGCGGCAGTAATTTCTTTGATAAACGGCCAAAAACCAAATCTTTTCTAGGTGCGTTCTTTTTATTTTCCAGTGTTTTTTCAATTGTACTGGAGAGTTTTCTCTTAAACGGTTCGATATCCGCAACAAACTCACGGTAGCGCTTCTCTTCCGTAAGTGTTGGTACTTTTGCTTCCTTGATTACCTGAACCACGTCTTTATTTTCTTCACCAAATGGATGTTCACCGCTTTTACCCATATTGGTTTGTTTCTTCTCCAGCGTTTCTTGCTGATTGTATTCCTTTTGTTGACTTTCACCCGATGAACCCTGGATCGAAGCCAGTGCTTGGTCGGCATCTTCCGCTTCCCGGGCACCTCCGCCCATCAGGCTTGTTTTCGTTCCCTGCTCCAATTCAAATTGGAGAAACGTCGAATTACTCTCGCCGTTCTTGTTCTCCCGATGCCAAGTCGAAAATTTTTCATCAATGAACTCACTTTTTTCTTCGTCTGCATCATCTGTATCATCGTTCAACAGTTCATCATTTCTAGTCAGTTCATCAAATAAGGTATTTGCTTTATACTTTTCCACACTTGCAATGGGGAAAATGAAATATTCATTCATCGTATCCTCGTATCCATCATTGATACGGAAAACGATTTGCTCGCAAATCCTTGTGATATCACTGGTTTTAGTAGCTTCAAAGACCGAATGGATGAACGGTTTGAGCTTCTCCAGTTCTTCCAGCTGCCTTTCATTGGCTCTTGGAAAAATCGGATCCGGCCTGTCAGATTGAAGCAGTAAATATATGAGGCAGTATAATTCATCCAGTGCAAAACTTCTTGTGACATTCGTCGCCAATTGGCTTTCGAAATATTGTTTAAGGTAAGCCCCCCTTACCGAAAACCATTTTTTCGTGCCTGGCCTTTCTTTCTTCACCAATTCTTCCAATCGCAAATCTTCCAGCAAAGCGAATAATTGGGCTGCAAACTTCGGAAGTGAACTTTCCCCGATGCTGTCCTGGTACTCCTTCATGCTCTGGATTGTCGTATGATGCAGCGTGCCTATCGTTCTAAGGAGCACGTCCGTTTTCAATCCCGCTTCCTTCACTTCCTTATTGCCATTTTCCCAAAAATGGCTAGCTGTGACCTTATTCTCGATCAGATCAATGAAGGAGCCATAATTGTATTCGAATTCCAGCTCAGGAATGCCGGATAAAACAGTCGAGAGATCCTGAAGCTGTAAAAAAAGAGCCGTATCTATTATTGAATCATTGAACCGGATATACTTCATGAGGCATTCTCCTAGTTAGAATAATGTGTCAGCCAAGTTCTTCACGAACTCACGCTCCCGTTCCTCGTCCAACTTATCCACAATGGAACGAAGAATCGCCCGTTTCGCCGGGATCAACACACTCAGATCGCAAGCATCAAGCAAAGCCCTGATCGATGCCGCATCTTCAGCCACCTTCCCTTGATTCACGGCATTTATCAAATCACTCGACAGTTTAACGAACAAATCAATACTTTTTGGGTCCTCCAGCTTTGTATTGGTTTCTATCAATTGCTTTAACTGCTCCCCTTCGATATAAGGAACTTCAATGACGACAAACCTATTTTTTAGCGCTTCATTCAGCGGCACTGTTCCGACATACCCTTCGTTGATTGCAGCAATCACATTAAAGCCTTCTTTTGCCGTTATGACTTCATTCGTGAACGGATTCGTTATCGTCCTTCTGTAATCAAGCACGCCATTGATAAGCGGCAGAGTTTCCGGTTTTGCCATGTTGATTTCATCTATATATAGGAAGTGACCGTGATTCATCGAATTGGTCACTGGTCCAGGTACGA
Organism: Peribacillus sp. NPDC055009; assembly: GCF_053608705.1. Lineage (NCBI taxonomy): Bacteria > Bacillati > Bacillota > Bacilli > Caryophanales > Bacillaceae > Peribacillus > Peribacillus sp. NPDC055009. The sequence goes on from NZ_JBSGVZ010000011.1 coordinate 84,783, forward strand.
ATTCTATCACTTGTTTTTCCTCTTTGTAAGCCAGCGTCTTGAAGCCCAATAAGCTTTCTGCATCCAAGTCGACTGAGCAGTTGACGCTGAACATCGGCTGGTTGAATAAGTTCGATAATGTCTCGGCAAACTTTGTCTTTCCAGCCCCTGTCGGACCCTTCAAAAGGATATTCTTTCCCATGCTCAAGGCCGTGATGGCATCCACCATCAACTCCATCTCGGGAGGCAGATATCCGCCGCTCCTGATCAATTCCTCAAATTGAGAAGGATTCTTTTTGCTTGCTTGTAATATATTTGCTATTTCTATTGGTAGTCGATTGATCATTATGTTCATACACCCCTTTCTGAACATTTTAAGGCTCTTTCCCATTAAAAACAAACACTAAGAAAAGGAGCTGTCATCAAGACAGCTCCCAAACTGTGGATAAACTCGGAATAAAACGAGTTTCCCCTGCAGTTTTTCATTCTGAAATCCGCTCCCTTACTCCGATACCAAGACTCATCAAAGCAAATTGCGTGTCACAGATTTCTTCAATCCAATAAGAGTTTCATAAAACAATAAAAAACCATAGAACTAGTTCGCTGCAGTTTTTTATGTAAAATACGTTCCTGCCTGATTTCTGAAATCCACTCCCTTTCCGCGGATGCCCAGCCTCATCAAAATAGGGGCGGGGTATCACTTTTGTAGACAAACTAAGGAGCTGTCAGCAAGACAGCTCCTTTCAAGAATCGATGTTAGTGAATGATATCCCTTAATAGGCTTCCTTAGGGTCACCTTTCAATAGGTATACCATGTAGCCCAATACACCGCCGATGATGGCAGGAATTATCCATCCCACCCTACACTATATAGTGGAAGGTATTGAGTGAAAAGGTCCGAAACGGCATCCATTTTAATGCCTGATGCCACTATTCCATCCATTATGCTGATGATGGCCGTTAATAATAAGCTTCCTAAATATACCTCCGATTTCCCTTTGAATAAGGAATGGAAGAACGTTAGGACAATCAAAACGATCGCCACGGGATAAAGCGCCGTTAACACAGGCACTGTAATGGAAATGAGCTTTGTCAAACCTACATTGGCAACAGCCGCACTGAAAACGGAGAAGATGACGACATATGATTTATACGATACAGCAGGCAGTATTTTATTGAAATACGTAGCACAAGCCGTTATCAAACCGATGCTTGTCGTCAGGCAAGCAGCGATCACAATCAACCCTAACAACACGGCACCAGCCGGTCCGAAAAAATGATTCGAGGCTTGAGCCAAAACGTCTCCGCCATTACCCAGTTGACCGAGTTTTTCCACACTTGTTGCCCCGACATAAGTTATGGACGCATAAACGATCACCAACAAGGTGGCAGCAATTAAGCCGGCTTTCAAACAGAAGCCTAACACTTCTTTTCTTGATGTTATCCCTCTATCTTTGATCGCGTTGATGACGATGATCCCAAATGCAAATCCGGCCAGCGTATCCATGGTCAAATATCCTTCTTTAAACCCCTTGAAGAAAGAATTATCTGAATATTCCGCCGCTGGTGACTGGATTTCACCCATTGGGTTAATAATGGCGACCACAATGAGAATCCCGATGAAAATCAATAATAAAGGTGTTAATATTTTTCCGACGATATCGAGCATTTTTGATGGATTGATGGATAACAAACAGGCAATTCCAAAGTATATGATCGTGAATATCAGCAATGGTAAAAAACCGACATCATTAGATAGGAAAGGTTTAATCCCTATTTCGTAGGACACACTCCCCGTTCTTGGAAGCGCGAAAAGCGGTCCCAAAGATAAATAAAGAACGACTGTGAAAATGATACCGAATAACGGGTGTGCCCTGCTTGCAAGCGATTGAACATCATTTTTCCCCGAAAAACCAAATGCCAATATTGTAATGAATGGCAATCCAACACCAGTAATGATGAACCCTAAACTGGCCGACCACAAATTGGTCCCCGCGGATTGACCGAGCATGGCAGGGAAAATTAAGTTTCCTGCACCAAAAAATAAAGCAAAAAGCATTAATCCTGTTACAATGACAAAAGATAGCGGTGCTTTCTGTGACATATAGAGCCCTCCATTGATTTGATTATCTTAACGAAGAAAAGTTGTCCATCAATTTCCGGTAAAAAGTGACATGAACTTCGAACCATTCTACTTATCTGTTAAAATGGACCTTCATGAAACTATGAATCATCCATAACTCTTCTTACTATAAAATTCGGCGGAACGTTTGTCAAAGCTATTTCATTCATTATTCGGAAAAATCTTTCTTTTCTTACTTCTTTCCAAGAAAACGAGAGAGGCATTTAGATTCAACAGGAAATTTGAGTAAAAAGTACCGCAATTTATTTTGCAGGAAAAATGTTTTAATATTTAACCAAACTATAAAAAACAAGAATATAGGAGGTAAACATGAATACTGAAAAAGAAAAGATGGTGAGCGGGAAACCTTACATGGCCGCTGATCCGGAATTAATCACAGATAGGGAAAATGCCAGAAAGTTGACCCGGTTATACAATCAGACAACGGAAAGCGAAGGGGACGAACGAACTGCACTGCTGAAACAGCTTTTAGGTTCCACTGGGCTAAATGTATATATTGAACCCACTTTCCGTTGTGACTATGGATACAACATTTCTGTCGGGGAAAACTTTTATGCTAACTTTGATTGTGTCATTTTGGATGTTTGTGAAGTGAAAATTGGCAGGGACTGCATGTTGGCTCCCGGAGTGCATATCTATACAGCCACACATCCGCTGGATCCCTTTGTACGCAGTTCTGGAGTGGAATACGGAAAGCCGGTTACGATAGGGGATCATGTATGGATTGGCGGAAGGGCCATCATCAATCCCGGCGTTACAATAGGGAGTCATTCCGTCGTCGCTTCAGGGGCCGTCGTAACAAAGGATGTTCCTGAAGGCGTTGTTGTCGGTGGAAACCCAGCGAAGGTCATCAAGCATATTGAAGGAATTAAATAAGCAGAGCCCACTCCCCCTGAGTGGCTCTGCCTCCTTTTTTTCGTTAAATTTTCTTCAATGCTTCCGCGATTGCAATATCGCCAGAGATTAAATCAAAAGAACGCTTGTAGGTATTTTCTTCAGTCAATGACGCAAGAATCGTTCGAGCCACATCTTCACGGGCAATCGAACCTCTTTCCAATTCCTCGGCGGCTGTCACTTTTCCCGTTCCCGGTTCATTGACCAGACCGCCAGGCCGAATGATCGTATAATTTAAATCGCTTTGTAACAATGCCCTATCCGCATAGTGCTTTGCCACATAATACGGTTTGATCGCTTCATTCCAGTTTTCGCGATTATTGGCCTGAAAAGCACTCACCATAATGAATCGGTCGATTCCCAAGCTTTCTGCCGCTTCAATCGTTTTAACTGCACCATCCAGATCAATCAACAGCGTTTGATCAGCACCGGTGCTTCCTCCGGACCCTGCTGTAAACACGACGGCATCACAGCCTTTTGCCGCATTCGCAATCTCATCCACTGATCCAGTTAAACTGACGACCGCAGATTCAATTCCACTTCTCTCTAAATGCTTACTTTGCTCTTCTTTGCGAACCATCGCCCGTACACTATGATCCCGGCTATCTTTTAATAAATCTACAAGCTGTTTACCGATCTGCCCGTTTGCCCCAACTACGAATACTTTCATAAAGGTCAGCTCCCATAATGGTTAGTTTGGTTTCCATTAAAATTATTTCATGGACTCAGAGCATTATCAAACAATCAGCCCGCCGATTCTGCTTTAACATTGGAAAAAGTTTGGCAACCACCCTTATATATTTTATAATAAGAACAATACGTGTTCTTCGGAAACACAAAGGGGAGGTGTAAAGATGGCAATAAGAATGTTAATGCCACCTTCTGGAGCGTCTCATGCAAAGCCTAGTATTGGAGGCGATACTTTGCATGGGGTTGAATTAAGCTAAACTTAATCGCCCGCCTTATCATTTCTAATATTCGGCTTTGCACCTTATTTCATTCTTAATAAAGAATAAGGGGCTGGCAGAAATGAAATATGTAAAAGCGACGGCCGTTTTACCTGAAAAGCTGATCGTTGAAATTCAAAAGTATGTGCAAGGTGAAACCATATATATCCCTAAACCCGAAAAGGCCCATCACAAATGGGGAACCCGTTCGGGATCAAGGGAATTGATCGATGACCGGAATGCCTGTATAAAATATGCATTCAAGGACGGGCATACCATCCATCAATTAGCAGAGGAACATTTTCTCTCCGCGGAAACCATCAAGAAAATCGTATATTCTAAATAAGGATTACACGGGTAGCACTGATAATGATATCAGTGCTATTTGTATGCAGAGTATGTTTCTTAGCCGTTTTCCCCCTTTTAAAGCAGATGCAATTTATGTAAAGTAAAGAGAAACGGTAACACTTGCAGAAACAGGAGTGAAGAAAATGGAACCTTTTATCAGGAGCGAGCAGTATAACTTCATAAAATCCCAAACACAAATTCTCATAAATGGACACGCGACTGCCAACGATAAGGATGTGATCAACACCCTGAAAACAGTCGCCAAAGAAAGAGTATTAAGCTTATTCAGTGACTTGAACGAAGAGCAAAAACAACTGCTGGACCCAGTGGATACCATCAAAGATCCCGCACAAGCCGAAGCCTTTCTCTTACAGGTGAAGCCATTTGTGATCCCATTTAAAGAAGTAACCGAAAAAACGATAAAAAAACTATTTCCTAAAGCAAAGAAATTAAAAACCCCTTTGTTGGAAAACATCGACTTGAGAGAGATCTCATACCTAGGATGGGATGATGTCGGATCCGGAAAGAAATTCATCATTGCCCCCCATCATCATAAACTCACCGGATTGCATGGAACCATTAAACCTGCCAACAAAAAAGGGATCTGTGCCATATGCAGCCGCTTTGAAGAAGTAGGGATGTTCATGTCTGAAACAAAAGGAACCGTCCAAGGTACATTCATTAAAAAAGGGAATTACATTTGCCTGGACAGTATGAAATGCAACCAGAACATAAGCAATTTGGATAAAATGACCGACCTCATCGAGCGGCTGAAATAATACTGAAAAGCAATCCTTCAATGGCGAAGGATTGCTTTTTGTCCTTGTTAAAAAATTCTCATTTTGTCCTGCCTATGGAACTCTAGTATAATGGAAGCGATACATGAAAGAAGGAATGATATATTGAAAAGCAAAATGAATCAGTTGTTCGAAGATCAAAAAAACATTCATGTGCTGTATTCCTATAATGAAATGGAAAATTACATTAAACAAGTTTTAAGTTATATCCAAGATGGCATCATGGCGGGAGATTACGTCATTCTTGTTGAAAATGACCGTATTTACCCCATTATTCAAAAAGAGCTGAGCACTCGGCTAACGGAAGATCAAATGGAGTTCCTTCATTTTGTGAACAACTTCGATTTCTATTGTTCAAGCGGCAGTTATCATCCTCCTGCAATCGAAGAATACTTTAATAAAATGGTACAGCCCTATGTGGAAAATAAAATCTCTTTCCGATCATGGGCACATGTGGAATGGGCAACCCTGGAAGAGCCGCTGCACATCATAGAGGAATTTGAGAGAACAGTAGATGAAGCTGTAAATCTACTGTCGTTTCCATTAATTTGTGCGTACAAAGGTGAAAGGATGCCAGACTACCTTAAAACCATATTGTTGGAAACACATCCTTATGTCCTAAAAGACGATGATATCATCATCTGTGAACAATACTTGCCACCTAGTTTGAAATAATAATACACAACACGCTTAGGAATCTCCTAAGCGTGTTGTTTCCGTACATTATTGAAAATTTTTGGGTTAGCTACTCTTTGGGTTTTGTGCTTTACATGCGAGTTTCGGCGCTTTACTCGTGAAATCAGGGCATTTACTCGTGAGTTTCGGCGCTTTACTCGTGAATTCGGCGCTTTTACTCGTAAGCACATTTTTCCCACCACACAAAAAAAGAAGCGCCATAATGGCACTTCTTTTTTTGAAATTAAGGCAATACCGATGCGCCCATCAAGTAGCGGTCCACTTCTCGAGCTACTTCACGGCCTTCATTGATGGCCCAAACGATGAGGCTTTGCCCTCTCCTTGCATCTCCGGCAGCGAAAACCCCTTCGACATTGGTTCTGTATTCGCCATAGACGGCATCAATTTTTTGATTGACTGTTTCTACGCCAAATTGAGTTAATAGCGGCATTTCCGTTCCTTCAAATCCGATTGCGATGAAAACGAATTGTGCAGGCCATACTTTTTCAGTTCCAGGAACTTCCCTGAAAATGTACATTCCGTCATCGCCTTTGATTTTTTCCATGGAGATTGTGTGCAGTTCTTTTACGTTGCCATTTTCATCGGCGACGATTTTTTTTGTTTGGATTGAATATTGACGCGGATCTGCACCAAATTTCGCTTCCGCTTCTTCATACGCATAATCAAGGGAAAAGACATTCGGGTAGGCTGGCCACATATTATCAGATGTACGGGCCGTCGGAAGGATTGGATGCTTCCCGAATTGTACGACGCTCTTACATTCCTGGCGAAGGGCAGTCGCGACACAGTCAGCCCCTGTATCCCCGCCGCCGATGACGATGACGTCCTTCCCCTTAGTGTCTAAAAACTTGCCGTCTTCAAAATTGGAGTCCAGCAGGCTTTTAGTCGAAGTCGTCAAGTAATCCATTGCAAGGTGAATGCCTGTTGCTTCACGTCCTTCAATTTCCAGGTCACGCTGCTTTTGGGCACCTGTGCAAAGGATGACTGCATCATACTGATCTTGCAGTTCTTCGGCTGTTATATCTTTGCCTACTTCTGTATTGGTAATGAAATCGATGCCTTCCTGGGTCAATAATTTGATCCGGCGTGCAACGACATCTTTTTCAAGCTTCATGTTCGGGATGCCGTATGTCAACAGCCCGCCTGCACGGTCTGAACGCTCATAAACCGTGACCGAATGACCTGCTTGATTCAACTGGTCGGCACTCGCCAATCCTGCCGGCCCTGAACCGATGATGGCAATTTTCTTGCCGGTCCTGCTTTCAGGGATGCGAGGCGTGATCCAGCCATTTTCAAATCCTTTATCGATGATGGTCCGTTCAATGTTCTTGATGGTAACGGCAGGATCGCTTATCGCTACCGTACATGACCCTTCACAAGGGGCCGGGCAGACGCGCCCGGTGAATTCAGGGAAATTATTCGTTTTCGATAAACGGTCCAATGCTTCTTTCCATCTGCCGCGATACACCAAATCATTCCACTCCGGAATCAGATTATGAATCGGACAGCCCGTTGTGACTCGGTTCAATTCCATGCCCATATGGCAGAAAGGGGTGGCGCAGTCCATACACCGAGCTCCCTGTGTACTTAACTTTTCATCAGAGAAAGGAGCTGTATACTCTCTCCAGTCGTTTAAACGAGTGAGAGGATTCCGGTCTTTTGGTTTTTCTCGCGGATAATCCATAAATCCTGTTGCTTTTCCCATCTTTCTCTCCCCTTCCTTACTGCATCACAGCTTGTTTAGTGATTTTTTTATCTTGAACGGCATTTGCTTGAAATGCACTCATGATCGCTTCTTCATCCGTCAGCCCTGCACGCTTCTGCTCATTGATGCTTTTGATCATCCGTTTGTAATCTTTCGGAATGACTTTTACGAATTTCTTAGCGAAATCCTCCCAGTTCTCCAGTACATACGATGCTTTGGCACTTTCTGTATAATGAAGGTGGCTGTAAAGCATTTCTTTTACCTCGTTGGCATCATCCATATTATCAAGCGTCTCGAATTCTATCATTTCACCATTGCATAATGCCTTGAATTCTTCTGCATCATCAGCAAGTACATAAGCGATGCCGCCTGACATGCCTGCCGCAAAGTTTTTGCCGACGTCGCCCAGGATGACCACGCGTCCGCCTGTCATATACTCACAGCCATGGTCTCCAATTCCTTCAACGACGACATTGACTCCACTGTTCCGTACGGCAAATCGTTCCCCTGCACGGCCATTAATGTAGGCCTCCCCGCTTGTTGCACCATATAAGGCGATATTTCCGGCAATTACATTGTCCCCGGCCTCGATCTGATTGCCAGAAGGTGCCGTGACAATGATCTTTCCGCCAGATAAGCCTTTCCCAACATAGTCATTGACATCACCTGTCAAATACATCGACATCCCTTTTGGAATGAACGCACCGAAGCTCTGGCCCGCCGATCCCGTAAAACGAAGTGTGATCGTATCTTCAGGCAACCCTTCTTCACCATAGCGTTTGGATACTTCACTGCCGACAATCGTTCCGACCACACGGTTCACGTTTGTAATCGGGAAGCTGACATCCACCTGGGTTTGGTCATTTAAAGCAGGCTCCACAACAGGTAAAATCTCACGGATATCCAAGGATTCTTCTATTTTATGGTTTTGAGGAAGTTGATACGTACGAATCCCCTCCGGTTGGAAAAGAAGTGTCGTCAAGTCCAGATGCTTCGCTTTCCAATGGTTTTGCGCCCGCTCGCTCACTTGTAAAACATCAGTGCGGCCGACCATTTCTTCCAATGTTCTAAAACCAAGCTCAGCCATCGTTTCCCGGACTTCCTCAGCGATGAAGCGCATGAAATTCACGACATGATCCGGATCTCCTGTGAATTTGCTGCGAAGCTCAGGGTTTTGAGTAGCTACCCCGACAGGACATGTATCCAAATGGCAAGCACGCATCATGACACAGCCAAGGACCACAAGCGGTGCTGTAGCGAAGCCGAATTCTTCCGCTCCAAGGATAGCTGCCATGACCACATCGCGTCCCGTCATTAATTTTCCATCCGTTTCAAGGACTACACGGCTGCGCAGGCCATTCAGCATCAATGTTTGGTGTGCTTCGGCAAGGCCCAGCTCCCAAGGAAGACCAGTATGTTTGATACTCGTTTTTGGTGATGCGCCCGTACCGCCATCATACCCGCTGATAACGATGACATCTGCGGCTCCTTTGGCCACACCGGCTGCAATCGTGCCTACTCCTGCTTTTGACACAAGCTTGACGCTGATTCTGGCATCACGGTTCGCATTTTTCAAATCATGGATCAGCTGTGCCAGATCTTCAATCGAATAGATATCATGATGCGGAGGCGGTGAAATAAGGCCGACACCCGGTGTGGAACCACGGACCTCTGCGACCCAAGGGTATACTTTGTTTCCAGGCAGTTGGCCGCCTTCACCCGGCTTTGCACCTTGCGCCATTTTGATCTGAAGTTCATCGGCATTAACAAGGTAATGGCTTTTCACTCCAAAACGACCGGACGCAATTTGTTTAATTCCGCTGCGGCGGTCATCGCCGTTTTCATCCAGTTGGTAACGGCTAGGGTGCTCCCCGCCTTCACCGCTATTGCTTTTTCCGCCTAAACGGTTCATCGCAATCGCTAATGTTTCATGTGCTTCCTGACTCAATGAACCGAATGACATCGCGCCCGTTTTGAATCGGCTGACGATGGATTCCACGGATTCAACTTCATCTATAGAAATGCTTTGGCGTTTTTGGTCGAACGAGAATAAATTCCGTAAAAAACCGAGTCTCTCCTCATTTGCCAAGTTTGAATATTGCTTAAATAAATTATAATCGCCTTTCCGGCAGGCCCATTGCAGTGTATGGATCGTTTTCGGATTAAAAGCATGATGTTCCCCTGTTTTTCTCCATTGAAAATCACTTCCGCTTTCAAGTGTTTGGTCAAGGGAATCAGCTGCAGCTTTTCTATGACGAATCAACGCTTCATCTGCGATCGTTTCCAAATCGATCCCACTAAGCTGCGATGCCGTACCGCTGAAATAGCGTTCAATCACATCAGCACCGATTCCGACCGCTTCGAAAATTTGCGCTCCGCGATAACTTTGAATCGTTGAAATCCCCATTTTCGACATTACTTTTACGATGCCTTCCGTCAACGAGCGTACATATTTCCTCACCGTTTCTTCGTAGCTGATGGCCAAACTGCCTTCCAATACGGCCTGCTTATATGTTTCATAAGCAAGGTACGGGTAAATCGCATCCACTCCATACCCGATCAGGGACGCATAATGATGGACTTCCCTCGCTTCCCCGGATTCAACGATAATGCTCACTTTTGTACGGTTCCCATGACGGATCAGCTCCTGATGAAGGGCGCTCGCAGCCAGCAGGGAAGGTATCGCAGCCTTTTCCTTGCTCATATCCTTGTCAGATAAAATCAAAAGGCTTACTCCATCAGCGATTGCTTGTTCCGCTTCACGACAGATGCGATCAAGTTCACTCTCTAAATCTTCTGAAAATAAAGTGTGAATGACTTTGCTCCTGAATTCAGGATAGGCGTTTCCTTTCAACTGCTGCATTTGACCTGGCGTCAAAACAGGTGAATCCAATTGAATGCGGCGGCTGTTCGTTTCATCCGGTTTCAGCAAATCTCCTTCCGCACCGAGGAATGTCATCGTTGACGTGACGATCTGTTCACGAAGCGAATCGATTGGCGGGTTGGTTACCTGTGCAAAGGATTGCTTGAAATAGTTGAATAGCGATTGCGGGCGATCTGATAAGACCGCTAACGGAATGTCATTCCCCATGCTGCCCAGTGGATCTTTGCCTTCGTTAATGACCGGCAGTAAATATTTTTGGACATCTTCATACGTGTATCCAAACGCTTTTTGCCTGAATAACAAATCACTCAATGGCTCCCCTTCGAGCACAGGTTCTTCGTCACTTAATTGTACAAGCTGTTCGTCCAACCATTGCTGGTATGGGTTTTCCTGAGCCATTTCCGACTTGATCTCTTCATCGGAAACAATACGGCCTTCCTCTAAATCTATTAAAAGCATTCTGCCTGGGCTTAAACGATCTTTATATAATACATTCTCCGGCTCCACATCGATCACGCCGACTTCAGAGGAGAAAATGATGTAATCATCTTTTGTCACATAATACCTTGCAGGCCTTAAACCATTTCGATCCAGGATGGCACCGATCTGCTTGCCATTCGTAAAGGATATGGCCGTCGGCCCATCCCATGGCTCCATGAGCATGCTATGATATTCGTAAAATGCCTTCTTTTCCTTCGTCATATGCGGATTTTCCGTCCACGGTTCAGGGATCAGCATCATCGCCGCATGTGCCGGTTTACGCCCGGCAAGCACGAAGAATTCAAGTGCATTATCAAGAATCGAGGAATCACTGCCGTCTATATCAAGAATAGGCAGCACCTTTTGCAGGTCATCCCCGAATGCTTCCGAAACAAACTGCTGCTCACGAGCTTTCATCCAATTCACATTACCTCTAAGCGTATTGATTTCGCCATTATGGATCAGGTAACGGTTTGGATGTGCCCGTTCCCAACTAGGAAATGTATTCGTGCTGAAGCGGGAATGCACTAAAGCGAAAGCCGAAACGAAGGACTCCTGTTGAAGGTCAAGATAAAAAGCATCCACCTGCTCAGGCGTCAACAATCCTTTGTATACGATCGTAGCACTTGAAAGGCTGGCAAAATAAAAACGATTGCCGCGTTCACGAGCCCAGTTTTCAGCTTGTTTTCTGATAATGAACAATTTACGCTCAAAAGCTAAATCATCAGTCATCCCTTCGCTTGCCCCGATGAATACTTGGCGAATCGTCGGACATGTCTCCTTGCCGACCTCTCCGATTTTCGTTGCATCAACAGGAACCGTTCTCCAGCCTAATAACGTTTGGCCTTCTTGTTCGATAAATGCATTCAAACGAGCTTCTATTTCATTCCGTTCATCATCATTGTTAGAGAAAAAGAGCATGCCTACACCATAGCGTCCTTTTGCCGGCAAATTCATTTCCGGGCATGCCAGCCTGAAATATTCATCAGGAATCTGTACCATTAATCCTGCGCCATCTCCTGTAAGCGGATCGCTGCCTTGTCCGCCGCGATGATCTAATTGGCACAGCATATTCAGTCCTTGTTTGACGATGTCATGTGTAGCAAGCCCTTTTAAATGAGCATATAAACCGATCCCACATGCATCATGTTCAAATTCAGGATGGTAGAGCCCTTGTGCTTTTGGTATTTGATTGTATGTCATATTAATCGCCCCCATCGTATTCTTACACCGTTATGTCACTTACATTTATTCTAGGTTTTCAAATCGATATAAACAATATATAATTCTAGTAGAATCCATCTCAATTTGAGATGAATGGCAGGAGGATGAATAAATGGAACTACGACAATTACGTTATTTTGTTGAAGTCGCCGAGAGAGAACACGTCTCAGAAGCCGCAGAGCACCTGCATATCGCACAATCTGCAATCAGCCGGCAAATATCCAGATTGGAAGATGAACTTGGCGTTCTGTTATTCGAGAAAATCGGCCGGAATATCCAATTAACTCCAATTGGTAAAATTTTCTTAATCCATGCCAAAACGGCGATACAGGCGATTGAATATGCTAAATATCAAATTGAGGAGTTTTTGGACCCTGAACACGGAAGCATTAAAATCGGGTTCCCGACCAGCCTTTCCACCCATTTACTTCCTACCGTCATTTCCGCTTTTAAAGATGAGCAGCCAAATATCGGCTTCCACTTAAGACAGGGATCTTATTCCTCTTTAAAGGAAGCTGTCAAAAATCGCGAAATCGGATTAGCCTTTCTTGGGCCGATTCCGACAAACGATCCAGATATTGAAGGTCATATCCTGTTCACGGAAAACATATCGGCCTTACTTCCCATCACTCACCCTTTGGCTGAAAGAAAGAGTCTGCGCCTAAGTGATTTAAGAAATGATCCCTTCGTCTTGTTTCCCAAAGGATACATCTTTCACACTATTGCACTCGAGGCGTGCAAAGCAGCCGGTTTCGCACCGAATATCGCCTCGGAAGGTGAAGACATGGATTCCATAAAAGGGCTCGTTTCTGCCGGAATCGGAGTCAGTCTGCTCCCTGACAGTACTTTTTATGAAGTCATTCCAAGACTGACTGTCAAGATCCCGATCGATACACCCGAAGTCAAACGGACTGTCGGCATCATCACTCCTAAAAACAGGGACTTGGCTCCATCAGAAAAACTTTTTTACCAATTTGCCAAAAAGTTCTTCTCTGTTCTCGAGCAATATCAATAAAATATGGCCTTCTAAACGGTTAATGGTAATCGTAGATGGGACCAGTTCTTCCCATAAATATTTCTAGACAACTTGCCTATAGCCCACTGAACGAATAATGTATCAAGATTATTCGTTCAGGAGGAATTTAAATGCAACCCACCTATCCACATCTTGCTTGGCATGAAACACTCGAGCTTCATGAGTTGGTTGCCGCTCAGTCCAATGCCCTTATGAAATTTAAAAAAGCTTACCCAAAAATAAAAGACCCAATTCTAAAAACGATTTATAAGCAAACGATCGATACCCTTACCCAAAACATCATGGAACTGCTGCAATTTTACCCATTGACGCCTAAGACGGGCCAGGATGACGATGTATTAAGGGATGACGCATCGGCAGCTGCTGCCGGGGAATTGCTGGGCTTTGCCAAATCATCCATCAAAAATTACGCAATGGCGATTACGGAAACAGCCACCCCTTCCCTTCGAAAGGTATTTAAGAAACATTTAAATGGAGCCATCGATACCCATGCCAAGATATTCAACTACCTTTATGAAAGAAACCTCTATCCTGCTTACGACTTGAACCAATTGCTTCAAAGTGACGTCGATGTTGCTAATAAGGCTCTTTCCCAACCGTTCTAAATGCAAAAAAAAGGCAAGCATACGATTGCTTGCCTTTTTGCCGTGTTTCGATTCCAGTTTTCATTATAATGTTATAATATATAAGAATTGGTTTTAATTAGGTTGAAATTATTCAAGAGGTGAAAATCATGAAAAAGATCATTTTATCCATCATCATATCCCTGCTCTCACTTTCTTTAGTCGCCTGTAAGGATAATGATCCAAAATCCGAGAATAACCTTTCAGTTCCTGAGCTGACAGCAAGGGAAAAAGCCATCCTGGAGAATACAGCTGAACATTCCTTTCTTATCGATTTCAACGTTGACGATACATACAAGGAGATGTCCGTCTGGGTCGAAAAATATGAATTTGGTAAACTTGTTGAAGATGAAAAAGGCCGCATGACAACTGGGGTTGAAAAGAATGGGACAATCCTCTTCACCACCTCCAAAACGGATGAGGAACAAGATCAATCGATGTTCAATATCAGCATTCAAAACGATGGTGGAATGACTACAGCTACTTATCCTGAAACCATTGATGAAAAGGATTCGATGGTTTCGGGCAGTGCTGGCCAACTCAATATAAACAGTACAAAGAAGCTTGCATTGGCAAGTATATGCTACTCAAGCGGAAATGAAGGCATACGTTCACTTTCCACTGATTTTTATGGTGATATGGATGGCCATATGGAAGAGTTGAAGGAATACGATGTTGTCTACCTCCTGAGAAGTGAATTCACTAAATGAACTGACAAATGCAGGTGCAAGTTGAATCGAACTTGCACCTGCATTGTTTTTTTCATTCCGCCCTATTTACCGCATCAAGACCTCCCCTTTCAGTCATCTCCCTAGCCTTATAGTAATCCCAATTAGCCGCCCGACGAATTACATATATCCTGTATCAAGCTAGAGAAAAACTCATGCTTTAAGAGCAATTCAAGATCGAAGTGGTGGATTTGGCGATCCAAAAGCAAATGAGAGTCCGCTAAGAGTTGACCCCCATAAATTGACAATCTCTTATTATTCTCATCTCTATTAGTGAATTATTTAAAGTCTTTCACTTCTAAATTAATACCAGCTACTTTATCTTTGATACATTAGTTAAAAAAGGTCATTTAATGTTTGTCACAATTAATTCGACATCCATAAAAAGGGGGTTGAAAGAAGAGGCATTTGGGTGTAATCTTTAAAAATAAAAAAACGGAAAGAAGATATTTAATTGAAGAAAATCATCCTCCTCTTCGCAGCAGTAGTCATTGCGAGCTCTCTCGGACATCAAATAAACGGCGGATATATGGACCCTCGAAAATCCCGCCCTAGGTATTTACATTTAAAATAAGGAATCCGCCATTTTTGAGCTGGATTCCTAATATTTTCGGAAGTATTTAATCCCATTAAATTACTCACTATCCTCATTATTTCTCTCCAATAACAGGTCACTCTCATTTGATATATAACCATCTTTTCCCGTTTTATCGATATATACGTTATAGCCCTTTTTCAGTTCGATCACGATTGGCTTTTTCACTTTTTCGTCGATATCCCATTGAATCGTTTGCAAGCTTTCGGTTTCCGTTTCATCTTTTATATCGACAAACACTCCAATTTTATCGCTTGTTCTTGATAGTACATAATTCCCCGCTGGGATCTCTGTACCGACCACATAATGACCAGGATCTTTCATGATGATTTTTTGATTTTTTTTCACGACTTTTTCAAATTCAGAAGGCTTGAATTCAATCTTCCCTTTAATCGAGAAATTTTCATTCATATATGAAGGCTCTGCATGCAGTACAGCATTTTTGTGCATTTTATTGCCAGCAACTACAGCTTCACTATCGAGAGCTTTAATATCATAATAACCCTGATCGATATCTCTCCCGACAATGATGTTTTGTGATTCCAACACCTTATAGGAAGCAGCATTATTTTCCGTATTTCTATTAGCGGCACTCATCGCTGATGGAACAATGTACACTTTATAGATAAGGAATCCGCTTATCAATACGAGTAAAGTTAACGCGGCTATGCTTTTATTTAGAGTCAAGAACGATTCCTCCATTATCCATATTTACATACTCATCGGCTAATTCCTCCAGGTCCTGTTTATGATGACTTGTCAAAATGATGAGTGCCCCGCGTTCTTTCTCCTCTTTCAAGATTTGATAAACTTGAGTGACTCCTTCTTCATCGATTGCATTTGTTGGTTCATCCAATAATAAAATATCCGGTTTTTCAAATATAGCTTGGGCGACACTTAAACGTTGTTTCATCCCTAACGAAAACTTTCCGACCTTCATTTTTGAATCAGGATCAAGACCGACTCTTTTTATTGCCAATTCAATATCCTCATCAGTGGCGATATTCCTGATTTTTGATAATATCTTCAGATTTGTATAAGCGTCATATTGGTGCAGTAGCGAAGTGTTTTCAATAATGACACTAATATTAGCAGGAAAGGAAATATCTTTATGAAGGATTTTTTCGTCTATGGCAATTTCTCCTGAGCTTGGCATGATTAATCCTGCAATCGCTCTAAGCAGCATCGTTTTACCGGAGCCATTCCTTCCATACAAACCATAAATTTTCCCGCTGTTAAACTCATAATTGATATCATGCAAAAGTGTCTTCTTCATCTTTTTATGTAAAGAGCTAATTCGTATTTTTGTCATTGTGCACCTCGTTAAATTAAATCGATTTTCTTTAATCGTCTATAGGTTAAAACAGTTAAAATGATCGTCATTACGGTTAAAACGATATAAGCATTTACTGTTGATATTCCGCCAGTTTCAAGTACAACACTTCTTACATACATGCCGAAATTGGGAAGCAAAAAATATAAAATCCACGTCAGCTTTTGTGTAGATAATAGAACTCCGCCTAATGTAACCGAAAAAAGCACATAAACATTTATCAGCAATAAAGATACTTCCTCCGTAAAATGAAGTTCGAGTGCCATTTGAATGAAAATCAGGACAATATTGGACATCATATAAAGACCTGCTATACAAATCAATGATTGAAAATCATCATAAAAAAAAACCTGATCCTCATTATTTATAAAAGCGAAAACGATCGAGAAAAGAAGTTGAATTAACGATAATCCAGATATAAGGATTATTAAGTTCCCGATTCTTCTAAACCCAAGTTTCACCCTGCTTTTTTCCCTGATCATGAGGTAGACCCCATAACCGGAAATATATTGCCGCAAATAACCTAACGATAAAAAACTCAATCCAGAAAAGAACATATACCATGTTCCCAATACAACAAACTTATTACTGATCGGAACTCCGCTAACGATCATATATCCCGTTAAATCGGCTTTAGAGCCATCGAAATAATCAAATAGTAAAATTTGCAACAAAATGACGATCAACATCGTTAAGAAGATTCGTTTAGTCATCAGAAACACCAAATATGAAATCTTTTTTCTCGATCGCAAATAGCCCAAGTAAAACCATCACGAGAGATAGAAATAATTCTTTTCCAATCATGATTAGCGAATAATATCCTGTAATTCCGCTGCTTAATAAAGGATCGATAACATTTGCGGAGCTGGCAGGACCCCAATCAATATTCAGCTGACTCTTCATCACATATAAAAGAAAACAGATACAAAAGGTTGCTGCCGTCGCTATGATTGAATTGGAATAATCAAAAATGAAATAATAAAGCAGGCCAATCGAGAAATATATACACGTCAATAGGGCTAAATTAAGAAGAGATAAGTTCCAATAATTTGATGATATAAAGTGAAATCTATCGAATATGAAAACAGCTGCGAAATTAATCAATAAAATGATGAACGCAAAGATAAACGAACTTATAAAAACTTGGATGGTCCGTCTCCGATACATGTCGATTCTTGATGTTAAGCGAACGATAATGTGTGGATGCTCATCTTCAATAAAAAAACGATAAAATAGTAACAAAGGAACCATATATGTGATCAGTAAATTTTTAACCGAGAGATAGCCTTCTACACTCGCACTTACATCACCGATCAATGGATACGCTGGGTCTAGCTGCTTTATTTTTAAATAATGAATATTATAGGTCATCCATAAACATCCAAATAACAGAACAAGCAGCAGTGATACATATACTTTTTTTGGATTAGACTTCATCAGTTTTCACCTTATAAATGAACCCGACCGTGATGATCGCTAAAAATAGGATGGTCGATCTAAAGAAGATAAAAACGAAAGCTTCCAAGGTCACTTCGTTAAACGGTTGGATAATCATTGCTAATGAATAATTCAGTCCTAAAATTTGTGAAAACCAAATAACAAAGCTTAACGGATACGTATACTTTATATCCGGGAAACACCAACTAAGGACAGTCGCCATCCCTGCGCATAAACTAGTGTAAAACCCAAAAATGATGATATAAACCACATTGGTGACAGCAGGCATTTTGTTGGCGAGTGTATATAAAGGATTTTCCGGGGATAAATCTGGTGTCAACCCTGTATCAAATTCACCATTCATGAATACAAAATATGCAATAATCATGTTTAATAGCAAGCAACCAACCATCACTAAAAAGGAAAATGACATATTTCCCAATAACATCGTTTTATAATAAGAGTATCGCCCTTTTTTGGTCGCTACGATATATCGATAGCCTGTTTTATAGTCTTGGATATAGCTGTCAGCACACATAATTAATAGAAAAATAGGCAAAAACCAAATAAGTAGTATTTGCATCATATGACCTAATGAACTTCCCGCTAAAAAAGTGGCTAGATGGGGCATGATCCATGACTCTAAAACATTGCCAATCAAGATAAATATGTCAATAATAACAATCGCCACAATACATAACACGATGAACTTTGTTTTTTTATTATTTGTTAATCGATAATAATAACTATTCATTTTGTCTCCCTTTAGGACGCCACCTTGTATCAACAATCATCCAAGGTGGTTTCACTATATTCATCATTTTTTATTTATTATATTCAGTGGTGTAATAAGTCTTATATTGTCCAGGTAGTATTCTCCCTGTCTCTTCATCCCAATATCCGTCTACAGTATAGGTACTAGAGCTATAATTATTATTTTCTGCCGTTAATCTTACCTTAGCGGCATTCGCACCTGCATTGCCTTTAACATAATGGTTGCGCCCACTTTTTTCACCGCCGCTACCTGCTGTAACTTTCACTGAAGGAGATACGTTCGTGCCATCGCTTCTTTCCAACCAATAAGTCGTATAAGTATTCGTACCTTCTTGTGAATGATACATTCTCACCTTCCATGTATTCCGTTCCGTAGTCGTTTGGCGATACTTTGTACGTGTATATTCGTTGCCTTGCTCTTTCTTAATCTTAAAGGAATATTCCGAATTCTCATTCCCAGCTTCAACTGAAAGCGTTCCTAACCCGATTGAGCAAGCTAAAATAGTACCTAATGCTATTACTCTTCCCTTTCTTTTTTTCATCATATTTTCTCCTGGAATTTATTTTTGAACAGATTAATGATATATGAACGGCAAGTATGTGAAGTTTCAGAATTAAAATGGGACATCCCAAATCTGACATCATGAAGAAAATGCACATGATAAATCATTTTCTAGCATCACAGCTCGGAAAAGGCACGCTCATAGCAAAAACACCGCCGATGAGGAGCAGTGTTTTGATTCGTTTTCACACAAAAAAAGGCCGTTTAACATGTAGTTAAACGGCCTTCCCCTGTTGCTATTTAGCTTTCTTTACGGTTACTTTTGCTGCTTTTCCTGTATTGCCCGCTTTGTCTTTTGCTGAGACGTATAATGCGGAGCCTGCTTTTTTCTTGCTGATTTTGATGGAGAAATTCCCCTTACTATCAGCTTTTGCCGTTCCGATGTTTTTATTGCTGTACTTCACGGTAACCGTTGAACCGATTTCAGCTTTACCAGTTACTTTTGTTGCTTTATCGTTTACTTCATTCACTTTCGGTGTACCTGGAGCGGTTTTATCTTTAACCGTTACTTTTGCTGCTTTTCCTGTATTGCCCGCTTTGTCTTTTGCTGAGACGTATAATGCGGAGCCTGCTTTTTTCTTGCTGATCTTGATGGAGAAGTTCCCCTTACTATCAGCTTTTGCCGTTCCGATGTTTTTATTGCTGTGCTTCACGGTAACGGTTGAACCGATTTCCGCTTTACCAGTTACTGAAGTAGCTTTATCGCTTACTTCATTCACTTTCGGTGCATCCGGGGCGGTTTTATCGAGAACCGTCACGGTTGCCGCCTTGCTTTCACGTTTCGCTAAGTCTGTAGCCGTGACTGAAAGTTTAGTGCCGGCCTTTTGCTTGCTGATTTTCACTTTGAAATTCCCTTTGCTGTCCGTGTTACCTGAACCAATCACTTTTTTGGCACTATTTTTGATCGAGATTTTCATGTCCGCTTGCGATTGACCCGTTACATACGTATCTTTGTCACTTAAAGCTTTAACAGTTGGCTTGTTAGGGGTTGCACCCTTATTCACGAATACTTTGATTGATGATACTGCTAGTTTTGAAGAGTCAGAGATATTCACAGTAAGTTGCTGCGCAGCTTTTTGAACCGGAATCGTAACGCTGAACGTTCCGTTGGATGACGCCGTTCCTTTACCGAGCGTTTTGCTTCCGCTTTTCACTTCGATTATTGAACCTTTTTTAGCTGAACCAGTCAGTTTTGTTTGCGTATCCATCACAAGATTGACTTTAGCTTGTAAATCCACTGCACTAAGAGCACTGTAAGCATTCAGCCTTCCATATCCGGAGACTAAATCTTTCCCGACAGGAAGTTCTTCTTCCGGTATGATGATTTCTCCATCTTCTGGTTCATAGCCCTCATAAGGGTCTACATTATCTTCTTCTTCAAAAGCGACATATTCCGATGTCTCATGAAGGATTTCCCTTACTTCATTCACTTTCAACCCAGGGTTTCCGGATAATAATAAGGCCGTGGCTGCCGCAACATGGGGAGCTGCCATTGATGTACCATCCATGTAAGTAACATTCCCGTTAGGCACAAGACTCGGAATGGCTGTTCCCGGAGCGACCATGTCCAACTTCGATCCATAATTGGAATAGTCGGATACTAAATCAAGGGCATTGGTTGCACCGACTGATATGGCATATTTTGATGATGCAGGATAAGAAAGACCTTCCATACCATCATTACCGCTTGCTACGACAACCATTACATTCTTGGCAGCGGCATGTTTCAAGGCATATTCAATCGTCCTGCTATATTCTCCGCCCAAGCTAAGGTTTATGACCTTTGCACCATGATCCACGGCATATTTAATGCCTAGAGCAATTTTCTCATTGTCTCCATAACCTGAAGAATCCAATACCTTCACAGGCATGATTTTAGCTACTGGATTGATTCCTTGCATAGAATAACCGTTATCTGCTTTGGCAGCGATGATTCCGGATACATGTGTACCATGACCATTGTCATCGATTGCTTTTTCTTTCTTATCGATGAAATTCTTACCGGACTCCATTTCAACGACACTCTGTAGATCCGCCAGTGAATCATCGACACCTGTGTCGATAACCGCTACCAACGTATCTTTTAAATTACGTTTCTTAATAAGGTTCTGCAGTTTTTCGTTATCAATGTCCGCTCCCTTAATGCCTTCTTCCCCGCCGGCGTTATCTAAAGACCATTGATACGGAGATTGAATGTCGGCAGAAAGTGCTTTGTACGTTTTTACCGCTTCGATATATTCCACTTCTGGAAGTTTTTCGATACCGGATAGAGCTGCTGTGCTCATTTTAGCTTGGTTCTTTAACTCTACAACATACATATCATCATACAGAACCTCTTGTTGCTTAGGCGCCGATAATGTTCCATATCCTTTTCCGCTTATCTTGGATTGGACAGCGCTTAATGACTTCCCTGGTTTAAGTTTGACGATATATTTATTCTTTACATTTTTCGAAGCAGGAAGTTCGATTCCCGCTTTGCTTGCGATATCGACGATTCTCTCACCCGCAAGTTTATCAAGATTGATTTTCTTTGCAATGGCGTCCATATCCTTTTTCAATCCGGCCGGAGCAACGTCTGCCGATTTATTGAATAAGGCCTTAATCGCCTCTTGCTGCTTGTTGCTAATGACTGCCGTACTGCTTGCTCCATTTTCATTAAGATCCTCGATAAGGGGCTTAATCTCGACTAAGTGATTATAAACGGCTTCCCTTGCCGTTTTATTACCAGCCAGATGAAGGGCCAGGAATGGCGAAGCTTTATAATATAAAGAGGAAAGGGTACGTCCCTCAGACGACTTCGTGAGAACTTCATCTCTAAACACGCGGAGTGTTTTCAACATGGATTCTCCCGTTTTCTTATCATTTACACTCACTTCAACCGGGCAAGATTCTAGCTCCTCCCCTTCGTCCCCGGCAGATGGCGGCAATGTCACTGAATGCGCATTGATGGAGTATTCAGCTACATTTTCCGCATCCGGGATGGGATTTCCCTCATCATCCGTATCGCCGAAATATTCAACTTTAACATAATATGTGCCTTCCCAAGCATATGGGAAATCGACTACGGCTTTTTCATCAGGATAAGAAGAGACAATATAATTGCTCTCATCTTTTTCTGCTTTTTCTTTATCTTGATAAACGGAGATATTCAAGATTTTGTCCGAATTGACTTCGAACTCAATATGGGAGAACTTTTGTACTTCTTCTGTTGTGGGACTGATTTGGTACCATTGAACATCCGGTTTTTCAAACTTTCCGTCCAGAGTGTCCCCATTTTTAATCGCTTTTACATTTTCAATGGGTGTTGCAGCTGCAGCTTGAGAATTCAGTGGAACCATCAAGCTGAATATCAGTGCAAAAATAAGTGCACACGCCGTAATTCGACTCACATTCTTAAATTTCACGGTTTTCCCTCCAATAATTGGTTAAAAAATAACAGTACTATACCAAACTATCACACTGTAAAATTTTATCAACCAATTTTTTCCCTTTTTTATGTCAAATGCTTAATTTATTTGGCCATAGAGCTGAAAAATGATTCGCATGAACCAATTAAGCAAGATATTTGCGTTCCGATGTTCCTCTCATGACGATAGTATGCCTAATTGGTAGATTGATCGCTATTAGATTTAAATCGGTGAGAATCCTAACATGACCTAATTCCTATGGTCAGCCAATGCCACGAAAAAAAGCTGTCCCAGCAGAAAAATATGCGGGACAGCTTCCAATCATTTTTATTTAGTTTGCGACGATATTGACTAATTTGCCTGGTACGGCAATCACTTTACGAATGGTTTTCCCATCGATTTGTTCTTTGATGGAATCATCACCCATCGCGATTTCTTCCAGTTTTTCTCTCGTAGTGTCAGTCGGCACCATTAATTTCGCTTTGACTTTTCCGTTGATTTGGATGACGATTTCGACTTCGTTATCCACTAACTTAGCTTCGTCGAACGCCGGCCATGTACCGTACGTGATGCTCTCGGAATGGCCCAGTTTAGACCAAAGCTCCTCGGCAATGTGAGGTGCAACTGGTGCAAGCAGCTTTACGAAGCCTTCGATATATACTTTAGGAAGCGAATCCGCTTTATAAGCATCATTAATGAATACCATCAATTGTGATATCGCCGTATTGAATTTCAATTCCTCATAGTTCTCGGTCACTTTTTTAACCGTTTGATGATAGACTTTTTCAAGCTTGCCCGTGTCATCCGTTTCGGTCATCTTATCTGTGATCGTACCATCATCGTTGACTAATAAACGCCAGATACGGTCAAGGAATCGGCGGGAACCGTCCAATCCGTTTGTGGACCAGGCAATCGAAGCATCCAATGGCCCCATGAACATTTCGTACATGCGAAGTGTATCGGCACCATGGCTTTCAACGATATCATCCGGGTTCACGACATTCCCTTTTGATTTACTCATTTTTTCATTATTCTCGCCAAGGATCATTCCTTGGTTAAATAGGTTTTGGAATGGCTCCTTCGTTGGCACGACACCGATATCGTACAGGAATTTATGCCAGAAACGAGCGTAAAGCAAGTGAAGCACCGCATGCTCAGCGCCGCCAATATAAATGTCGACCGGCATCCATTCTTTTAATTTTTCAGGATCTGCAAGTGCTTCCTTGTTGTCCGGATCGATATAACGAAGGAAGTACCAGCTGCTGCCTGCCCACTGTGGCATCGTGTTTGTCTCACGGCGCCCTTTTCGTCCATTTTCATCCGTTACATTCACCCATTCCGATATGTTTGCAAGTGGTGATTCGCCTGTACCTGAAGGCTTGATGTCCGTAGCTTTCGGTAAAATCAATGGAAGATCTTCTTCCTTCACTGCAGACATCGTGCCGTCTTCCCAATGGATGATCGGAATCGGTTCACCCCAGTAACGCTGACGGCTGAATAACCAGTCGCGAAGACGGTATGTTATTTTCTTCGTACCGATTTCTTTTTCTTCCAGCCATTTGATCATCGTCGAAATGCCTTCTTCTTTATTCAATCCATCAAGGAATTCCGAATTCACATGAAGTCCATCGCCTGTATATGCTTCACTTGTCACATCTCCGCCAGCTACGACTTCCTTGATCGGCAAGTCGAACTTGACTGCAAATTCATAATCACGCTCATCATGGGCAGGAACCGCCATGATCGCACCCGTTCCATAGCTGATCAACACGTAATCGGCTATCCAGATCGGCATTTTTTCGCCGTTTACCGGGTTAATGGCATAAGCCCCCGTGAACACGCCTGATTTATCCTTGGCCAAGTCTGTTCTTTCTAAGTCGCTTTTATGTTTCACTTCATCTAAGTAGGCTTCAACTGCCGCCCTTTGATCAGCCGTGGTAATTTTATCGACAAACGGATGTTCAGGTGCCAATACGGCATATGTTGCACCAAATAACGTATCCGGACGAGTCGTGAACACCGTGAATGTATCATCAAAGCCATCAATATCGAAAGTAACCTCCGCTCCCTCGGAACGGCCAATCCAGTTACGCTGCATATCCTTGATGTTTTCCGGCCAATCCACATCGTTCAGATCGTCGATCAAGCGGTCTGCATACGCAGTGATACGAAGCATCCACTGTTTCATCGGGCGACGCTCAACCGGATGGCCCCCACGCTCACTTTTCCCATCGATGACTTCTTCATTAGCCAATACCGTGCCAAGTGCCGGACACCAGTTAACTGCAACTTCATCAATATATGCAAGGCCCTTTTCATATAATTTCAAGAAAATCCATTGCGTCCATTTGTAATAGTCGGGATCTGTCGTGTTTATTTCGCGATCCCAGTCATAAGAAAAACCTAGGGCTTTGATTTGGCGGCGGAACGTGTTGATGTTGTGCTCCGTGAATTCGGCTGGATCATTTCCCGTATCGATCGCATATTGCTCTGCCGGAAGTCCAAAAGCGTCCCAGCCGATCGGATGCAATACATTATACCCCTGCGCCCGTTTCATCCGTGCCAGGATATCGCTTGCCGTATAACCTTCCGGGTGCCCCACATGAAGACCTGCCCCTGAAGGATATGGGAACATATCCAGCGCGTAGAATTTGCGTTTGCCGCTTTCTTCACCCGTTTTGAATGTCTTATTGCCTTCCCAATACTTTTGCCATTTCGTTTCTATGCTTCTATGGTCAAAACTCATATGATTTCCTCCTAATTTCCGTATAAAAAACAATAAAAAACCCCTCATCCCAAAATAGGGACGAGAGGATTATGTATATCTTCCCGCGGTACCACCCACATTGGCGATAGCTAAAATCCGCCCAGCTTAAAACATCCGTAACATGGATTAAAACGCCAGGCATTACTTATTAATTCACACCCGGGACTCCAAGGCGAGTTCGCGACCGTCCCAGGTTGACTTGCACCACCCGTCAACTCTCTTTACTGGTTTAAACCGCTACTATTCCTCATCATAGTCTTTATGAGAATATTGATTTTATTTCATTCTAGTCAATTTCACCGATAATTGCAATAGCCGTACATAAACATTATCGACAGGTTTTTCATTATATATGCGAATTCAGGAAAATTCGTGCAAAAAAGGGAGCTATTCATTCATAGCTCCCTTGCTTCCATTTAATGTCGCAGTAAAGTCATTTCATTCCTCAATTGATTCAACTGCTGCTTCATCCGCGAAAGCATTTCTCGTTGCTGGTCATTCGAACTGGCATACAATCGTTCCATGTCCGTCAAAGCCTCTTCGATATACCTTTGCGAATTTTGAAATTGTTCATCATCATAATGCTCCTGCCGTGAAGCCTCGTTAAATTCAAACTCTGCAAAATGGAGAGCACCTTCACATTGCTCTAAAAAATGATCGACGGATTGTCTGGTTGCCATTTCAAACCCTCTCCTTCGCGTCTCATTTGGATGATTCGGAATCATCTTGTCTAGTTTGAGCAAATAACGGGTGGATTATCATTTTTTTTGAGCAATCAACCTTTATCCCAAAACTTCTCACCTTGATGGGAAATGAATTGCTCAATCCATTCGGCAAAACCCATGTGGAGTTTCTCGCCTTCTTCAAAATCATCTATATGGCCTTTTACCATTAAATACTCTTTATCGCCTTTAGCAACGGCTTCCCCATCAATGACGATATTATCTTGATAAATGCAGGCCACTTTATAGCATCCCTCATAGGAATTTTCATATGTGTAATTAATAATATCATCCAGGCTGTATAAATCATTTTCCCCGCCCGATTCCACATTATCGAACAGACGGCATCCATTGGTTATTTTTAAAAACTCCTTATAATCCTCGGGCAGAAGCAGTCCGGTTTTCTTTTCAAAGGAATGAATTTGTTCATCCGAAGCAGGTGAATTGAAGGTGCAAGTGGCTTTGTATATGAATCCATCTTCATTTACTTCGATCACCTGATTATTTTCGGCTAATTTCTTTTTCATTTGATTAATCGCTTCTTCAACTTGACCGGTCATGTCCATCAGCTCCCGATTGGATATAGTCATTCAAAGATATACTGGAAATAGCAGCAAAATGTTTAGCCCTCAAGTATACAGTATACGCTTATTTTTCAAAAAAAGACCTAGCTGCGAGAATGTTGTATAATATATGTTGCGATTTAATTTATTTAGGAGGTTGCTGATTTGAATCAGGCAAACCCGTTTATATATGCAACGGATAACAAACGATATCATACATGGAATTACCACCTGAGGGAACATTTTGGACATAAGGTTTTTAAAGTTGCCCTGGATGGCGGTTTTGACTGCCCGAACCGTGATGGCACCGTCGCGCATGGCGGCTGTACCTTCTGCAGTGCCTCAGGCTCTGGTGACTTTGCGGGCAGCAGGGTTGAACCCCTCGACGTTCAGTTTCAGAAGATCAGCGAACGGATGCATCATAAATGGAAAGATGGAAAATATATGGCCTATTTCCAAGCGTTCACGAATACGCATGCCCCAGTGGAAGAACTTCGCGAAAAATATGAAAGTGTATTGACCCAGGAGGGTGTCGTCGGGCTCTCCATTGCGACACGTCCGGATTGCCTTCCAGATGATGTAGTCGAGTATTTAGCCGAATTGAACGAACGGACCTACCTTTGGGTGGAGTTGGGTCTCCAGACGGTCCATGAAAAGACCGCGACGATGATTAACCGTGCCCATGATTTCGATTGCTACAAAGAAGGCGTCGATAAACTGCGGAAACACGGCATCCGCATATGCTCCCATATCATCAATGGCCTTCCTCAGGAAGATTACGGCATGATGCTGGAAACAGCCCGGGAAGTTGCCAAACTCGATGTGCAGGGGATAAAGATCCATTTACTTCATTTATTAAAAGGGACACCGATGGTCAAACAATACGAAAAAGGCCTGCTCGAGTTTCTTGACCGTGACGATTATGTCAGCCTGGTATGCGACCAGCTGGAAATAATCCCTCCAGAAATGATCGTTCACCGCATTACGGGTGACGGTCCGATCGATTTGATGATCGGTCCAATGTGGAGCGTCAATAAATGGGATGTCTTGAATGCCATTGACGCCGAATTGAAACGCCGCAACAGCTGGCAGGGAAAAAATCATCACACGGAGGTACAATCATGAAGCTTGATCGAATTTTGCCATTCGCCAGGATTCTGCTGGAAAAAGCGGTCCATCCCGGGGATATAACCATTGATTGCACGATGGGCAACGGTTTTGATACGGTCTTTCTTGCAGGACTTACAGGTGAAAACGGGCATGTCTATAGTTTTGATATTCAAAAAGAAGCAATTCAAACCACAGCGGCGAAACTAAAGGCCGAGAATTTACAAGAGTGCTGCACCCTCATTCACGATGGGCATCAACATTTGAGCAAATACATCAGGAAAGAGCATTCCGGAAAGGTCACGGGTGCCATATTCAACCTGGGCTACCTTCCTGGTGGTGACAAATTAATCATCACCCAAGCCGATACGACGATATCAGCCATTGAACAGCTATTCGAATTGCTGGCACCTGAAGGCATCATCATCCTCGTCATTTACCATGGTCATCCAGGGGGATCGGCAGAACGGGATGCATTGATGGATTATGTACAGAACTTCCCTCAACAGAAAGCCCATATCCTGAAATACGGGTTCATCAACCAATCAAACAATCCGCCATTCATTGTCGCGATTGAAAAAAGATGATGACTTTTGACACCGTTCGAACGAACGGTGTTTTTTCAATCCCAACTCGCAGAAGCAGAATTACCAATCACAACATTTTGAATTTTTCGTCTATAATGATTATAATGATAGAAAATAGATAAGAGGGTGCAGAAAATGGAACATTTGCCTACTTCATTACTGACGGATATATTAACTGAAAAAATCAAAAGGGATTCAAGTGAACAATACGGGGAGTTTGTCAGCTCGCTTAACTCGTTGACAGAAAACCAAAAAACCATGGAGGACCTCAAACAATTCGATCACCATTTTGATAGGTTCCTGCCACAGCTCGATTTAATGATTTCCACTCAAAACCATGAAGCGATCATGAATATGAAAGCGACGCTTTTGGACCTATTCGCCAATGACTTAACCTTCAAATCCATCTATCTTCTATCCACCGCATTATCGAATAAAAAAGAACTTACACACTTGAACCAATTTATGTACCCGGTTACTTACTGGGCCCCGGTGATCAAGTCAAACGAATTGCTTAAAAGCGCAGGCTGATTCAAATAAAAAAAA
Organism: Peribacillus sp. NPDC055009; assembly: GCF_053608705.1. Classification (NCBI taxonomy): domain Bacteria; kingdom Bacillati; phylum Bacillota; class Bacilli; order Caryophanales; family Bacillaceae; genus Peribacillus; species Peribacillus sp. NPDC055009. The sequence continues at coordinate 113,667 of NZ_JBSGVZ010000011.1, forward strand.
CTGCCAAAGGTCTAACCTCGGCAGTTTTTTATTTATCCTGAAGTATGTACTGATCAAACGACATACCCTAATATTTTTAAACGGTTCTCAACAAAACTCAGCGCATATTGAAATACATCATCACGTTCTGGTTCATTGAAGATTTCATGATATAGCTTAGGCCATTCCTTATATTGCTTTTCACTGGCCAAGTTATAATTAAACCACTCACGAACCGCCTTCTTGTTCACGACTCGGTCATCTCCGCCCTGCATGACCAAAAGCGGCACATCCTGGAAATCAGGAATTTCTTCAAAAGCATCCTTCATAGCCTGTGCAAGCTCGCGATACCAGCGAACCGAAACCTTTGTGATATATAATGTATCATTTCTATCGGATTCACGAATTTCCGCACTTCTCGTCGCCATTTCAGGTGTCAATCCGGATTCAACCCTGAACTTAGGCATCACGATATTCAAACCATGCGAGATGGTTGTCAGGAACTTCGGCGGTTTCGTCACGAGGCCCAAGCATGGAGAAGAAAGAATCACCCCTGCAATGTCCCATTCCTCTTCCTGAAGAAGGCGTATCGAAATCAAACCGCCCATGCTGTGTCCAAGTAAAAAGACCGGCAACGAATATTCGTAAGCCTCTTCTATCCAGCTTTTCACTTCGTCCAAATACTCATCAAAGGAATCGATATGTCCCCGGTAGGCGCGAGTTGTCATACCCTGCCCAGGAAGGTCGCCCATGACGACATGGTATCCAGCCGAAAGCCACATTTGTGTTACCCACTTATAACGTCCGTGATGTTCCATTGCCCCATGAATGATGACAATGACGCCCTTTGCGTCTCCTTCTGTCTCCCATTTCCACATTCGAAATCCCCCTTTCACTTTTAACTTGTTGTGTACGATCCATGATAGTTAAAATAATATATATAAATTATAACCATATTCGTGATTTTCGACAAAAAAGAAATCTAACAAGTTGTACATTGCTATTATAAATAGCCAAGTGTATTTGCATACGGTATATTAAAATAATACATAAAAACATTCACTTCGGAAAGGAAATGATTAAAAATGATTATTTATCCGTATAAAGGCAAAGAACCTGAAATCGCCGAAAGCGCTTATATTGCTGAGAATGCTGTCGTGACAGGTGATGTCAAAATTGGCGACGAAACATCAATTTGGTTCAATTCCGTCATTCGCGGTGATGTATCCCCAACCATCATCGGGAAAAAAGTCAGTATACAGGATAACAGCGTCCTGCACCAAAGCCCAAATAATCCATTAATCATCGAGGATGAAGTAACCATTGGCCATCAGGTCATTTTACATAGCTGTAAAATCCGTAAAGGAGCTCTGATCGGCATGGGATCGATTGTACTTGATGAAGCTGAAATCGGCGAAGGAGCCTTCATCGGTGCCGGCAGCCTCGTTCCACAAGGTAAAGTCATTCCACCGAACATGCTGGCATTCGGACGCCCAGCTAAAGTCATTCGCGAAATCAACGAAGAAGATCGCCAGGATATGGAACGCATCGTTCGCGAATATGCCGAAAAAGGACAATACTATAAAACCGCGGAACGCATAAAGTGAATTGACTGAAAGTTACGAGTATTGTACTCAAACTCTCGAGTATTTGCTACAAATTCACGAGTATTTACTCCAAACTCACGAGTATACGCTCTAAATTCATGAGTATATGCTCTAAACTCATGAGTATACGCTCTAAACTCTCGAGTATACGCTCTAAAATCTCGAGTATACGCTCTAAAATCTCGAGTACTTGCTACAAACTCTCGAGTAACGCTTCAACCTCACGATTTGATGACCCAAACAAACTTGTAAACGACTTTAACTCACGAGTTTTGCACGTATTTTATATTTCTTTGGGATTTCTTGAATTATTCCCGCTGACGGCAAAATTAATCCACAAAAAAAAGGTGTCCCGCAAATTGCGGGACACCTTTTTTATATGATTTACGCTTGTGCTTTTAATGTTTCTGCTTTGTCCGTGCGTTCCCATGGAAGATCGACATCTGTACGGCCAAAGTGTCCGTAAGCAGCTGTTTGTTTGTAGATCGGACGACGAAGGTCAAGCATTTTGATGATGCCAGCTGGACGAAGGTCGAAGTTAGCACGAACTAGGTCAACAAGGACTTCTTCGCTAACTGTACCAGTTCCGAACGTATCAATTGAAATCGATACAGGCTCTGCCACACCGATTGCGTATGCCAATTGAACTTCCGCTTTGTCGGCAAGGCCGGCTGCCACGATGTTTTTCGCAACATAACGAGCAGCGTATGCAGCAGAACGGTCAACTTTAGTAGCATCCTTACCAGAGAATGCACCGCCGCCGTGACGAGCGTATCCACCGTAAGTATCAACGATGATTTTACGTCCAGTAAGACCAGCATCCCCTTGAGGTCCGCCAATTACGAAACGGCCAGTCGGGTTGATGAAGTATTTAGTTTGAGCATCGATCAATTCAGCTGGAACGACCGCTTTGATCACATGTTCTTTTAGATCGGCTTGAATTTGTTCAAGCGTAATTTCAGCATCATGCTGTGTAGAGATAACGATTGTATCTACACGTACAGGACGGTTATTCTCATCATATTCCACAGTTACCTGTGTTTTACCATCAGGGCGTAAGTAAGCAAGAGTTTCATCTTTACGAACTTGAGCCAGGCGGAATGAAAGTTTATGCGCCAATGAAATCGGAAGCGGCATAAGCTCTTCTGTTTCATTACAAGCAAATCCGAACATAAGACCTTGGTCCCCTGCACCGATTGCATCGATTTCTTCCTCTGACATGTTTCCTTCACGAGCTTCCAATGCTTTATCGACTCCAGCTGCGATATCGGCAGACTGCTCATCAATGGAACTCAACACTGCACAAGTTTCAGCATCGAAACCGTATTTCGCACGTGTGTAGCCAATTCCTTTAATCGTATCACGAACGATACGCGGAATATCCACGTAAGCGGACGTTGTAATTTCACCAGCAACAAGTACAAGGCCTGTTGTTACACTAGTTTCACACGCAACACGTGCATTTGCATCCTTAGCTAGGATAGCATCTAAAATGGAATCTGAAATCTGATCACAAATTTTGTCCGGATGGCCCTCTGTAACAGATTCAGAAGTAAATAGACGTTTCTTTGACATCATATTTCCTCCTTGGAAGTTAGTATGTTGTAGGCATAAGCCTGATTTTTACGGAACTCGTTTCCCTCATTAGTTTCAACTATAGACACAGAATTACTTATGAAAAACACAAAAACCTTCCCTGGCAAATGAGGAAAGGTTTAAAATTCTGTCTTCTATCCTTTCACTCTTATCGTTCAAGGGTTTTTACCTTGCTCAGGTTAGCACCATCACCACTATTCCTTGAAGATCTTCGCTTTATTTTCGGCGATCGATCTTGGAGTCAAGTTCAATATGGCAGGTTGCTGGGTTTCAAAGGGCCTGTCCCTCCACCAACTCGGGATAAGAGAATCCGTACAATTTAAGATATTATCGTATCTGGTTGGAATTTGTCAATGCTTTTCTAAAAAGAACATTTCCGCCCAGTATGGCTTTCTTTTGAAAAAAGTGTTGATACAGCGTTTTTGAAGGGTTTACAATGCAAAATACGAATAGAAATGTTGGAAATTGCCATTAATAATAAGTATTAAGCATACGAAAAACGACTTCACCATTGGAAATATATTGCTTACTTACTTCCTATTAAAATAAAATTGACTTCATTAAAGTATATGTGATAATCCTGACTCGGTTCCTGCCGGAATAAAATTGACTTCATTAAAGTATATGTGATAATCCTGACTCGGTTCCTGCCGGAATAAAATGATTAACGTGTCCAGCTGAAAATAATCACAAATTAGAAGAAATAGTATAGACTATTTAAATGAATGTGTTATACTAATTGTAATCTAAAAACTTAAACAAAGGAAGGTACCTCATATATGAATTCTGTAGATGTTTCTAATGAGTTACACCAGTTATTAACAGGAAACAATGTGCAAACTCAACTTTCAGTTCCTCAATTGGTCGAAAAAGTATTAAGCAGAAATGAAGGCGTTTTAACATCAACCGGCGCAGTAAAAGCTGAAACCGGCAAATATACTGGTCGTTCACCTAAAGATAAATTTATCGTGGAAGAAGCATCCGTTAAAGATAAAATCGATTGGGGTTCAGTGAACCAGCCAATTTCCGAAGATGTGTTCAATAAACTATATAATAAAGTAGTTGACTACCTAAAAGCAAAAGAAGAGATTTTTGTTTTTAAAGGTTTCGCTGGTGCAGACGAATCATCTCGTCTTCCAATCCGTGTTGTTAATGAATATGCTTGGCATAACCTTTTCGCCCATACTTTGTTCATCCGTCCAAATGAAGAGGAACTAAGAGGTCACGAAGCTGAATTCACAATCCTTTCTGCACCTAACTTCAAAGCAGACCCAGAAGTGGACGGAACCACTTCCGAAACTTTCATCATCGTTTCATTTGAACGACGTACCATCCTGATCGGCGGAACCGAATATGCAGGAGAAATGAAAAAATCGATCTTCTCGATCATGAACTACTTACTTCCAGAGGCTGGAATCCTTCCAATGCATTGCTCTGCTAACGTAGGACGTGAAGGGGACGTCGCTTTATTCTTCGGTCTGTCCGGTACAGGCAAAACAACTTTATCAGCAGACACTAGCCGTAAACTGATTGGCGATGACGAGCACGGCTGGTCTTCTAATGGCGTATTCAACATCGAAGGCGGCTGCTATGCGAAAACGATCAATCTTTCACGTGAAAAAGAACCACAAATTTTCGATGCAATCCGTTTCGGTGCCGTATTGGAAAATGTTGTTGTTGATCCGGATACACGTGAAGCGAACTATGATGACAGTTCATTGACTGAAAACACTCGTGCTGCTTACCAAATGCAAGCGATCGATAACATCGTGAACCCAAGTATTGCAGGACATCCAAATACAATCATTTTCTTAACAGCTGATGCTTCAGGCGTTCTGCCTCCAATCAGCAAGCTTTCCAAAGAACAGGCAATGTTCCACTTCCTAAGCGGATACACTAGTAAATTGGCTGGTACTGAAAGAGGCGTAACTTCACCGGAAGCTACATTCTCCACTTGCTTCGGATCTCCATTCTTACCTCTTCCAGCTCAACGCTATGCTGAGATGCTTGGTGATAAAATTGACGAGCACAATGCAAAGGTATACCTTGTCAACACTGGATGGACTGGCGGAGCATACGGAACTGGAAGCCGTATGAAACTTGCTTACACTCGTGCAATGGTACAAGCGGCACTTGAAGGTGAATTAGCGAACATCGAAACGATCAAAGATGATATCTTCGGCTTGGATATCCCGCTTCATGTTCCTGGTGTTCCTGATGAAGTGCTTCAGCCAATCAAGACTTGGGCAGATCCTGCCGCTTATAAAGAAGCAGCAACGGACCTTGCCGCACAATTCCGTGCTAACTTCAAGAAATTCGGCAGCGTTCCAAGTGAAATCGAAGAACTTGGCGGACCGACAGCTTAATAAATTGTACACAAAAGGACCAAGCTCTTGCTTGGTCCTTTCAGTTTGTCGACAAGAAATGTCTCATCCCGAACCATGATTTCAAAACATTTCTTCGTTATCCTTCATTCATTGTTTACTTTTTGAATGGAATCCTCAGAAATTTGCTACACTCCTGCCACTCGCTATCCAAAACCCCGCTAGATACATCAGCGAGGAGTCTTGGCAGACAGCCGGCGGAAATGATGCGGATATAATTCGTGGACCTTAAAAAATAAATGCTTCGGAGTCCGAATAGTTAGGTGTAGATCGAATAAATTCGTGGACGGTCGAATTTAGTGCCCTGTAGGTCGATTTTCTGCGACAACGGTCGAATTTAGTGCCCTGTAGGTCGATTTTCTGCGGTGAACGGTCGAATTTAGTGCCGTGTACGTCGATTTTCTGCGACAACGGTCGAATATAGTACCGTGTAGGTCGATTTTCTGCGACAACGGTCGAATTTAGTACCCTGTAGGTCGATTTTCTGCGACAACGGTCGAATTTAGTGCCCTGTAGGTCGATTTTCTGCGACAACGGTCGAATTTAGTGCCCTGTAGGTCGATTT
>NZ_JBSGVZ010000011.1:119896-153030 GCF_053608705.1 Peribacillus sp. NPDC055009
ATAGTGCCCTGTAGGTCGATTTTCTGCGACAACGGTCGAATTTAGTGCCCTGTAGGTCGATTTTCTGCGGTGAACGGTCGAATTTAGTGCCGTGTAGGTCGATTTTCTGCGACAACGGTCGAATTTAGTACCGTGTAGGTCGATTTTCTGCGACAACGGTCGAATTTAGTGCCCTGTAGGTCGATTTTCTGCGACAACGGTCGAATTTAGTGCCCTGTAGGTCGATTTACTGCGGTGAACGGCCGCATAATGTGCCCTGTACGTCCAATAACGGCGTCTTAGGTCAATAAGTACGGTTTAGGCCGAATAATGGTGGCAACGGCCTAATATATGGCTAGCCAAGCCCCCGCCAGATTGTTTGGCGGGGGCTTGGCGGAAATGGGGCGAATTTAAACTGAAACGTGAAAGGACCAAGCTCTCGCTTGGTCCTTTTCTTCATTGATTTTTTGTCCTCCGTTCTTCCTGCCAGATGATGCTATTCAAAAAGGGCACTGTCATAGTCAGCGCCCCTTAATCCTTATTACAATATCGATGTTTGTCCAAGTTTTTAGATGATCGCTTTATTCCTGGCTTTTTTCATGGACATCGTTTTGTATTGATATATATTGCCCAGATTGGCCACCGGGACATCTGTTTTAGTTGCATCAATGCAATTGCGTGTATCCAAAATCAATTTATTTCTCATGAGATTTGATAGATTATCATAATCCATTTGTTTAAATTCATCATGGTCGGTCAGGACAAGTATCAAGTCGGCATCGTTTACAGCGTCTTCCACTGATACGACTGGCATCTTTCCAGATTGGACATGAGGGTCATGCAAGGATACATCCATGTTTTCCATCCCCATCAAGATATTGACGACATCAATGGCGGGACTTTCACGAATATCATCTACATTTCCTTTGTATGCAAGACCGAAAACAGCTACTTTTGGCTTCCGGATCCCCTCTAGCATCATCCTTACGGAATTAACGATATAATAAGGCATCGATACGTTGGTATCGCGGGCCAATTTAATGATTCTCGCTTGCTCTGGTGCCTTTGCAACGACGAAATACGGATCGACCGCTAAACAATGGCCGCCAACTCCTGGTCCTGGTTGGTGAATATTTACACGAGGGTGTTTGTTTGCCATCGATATGACATCCAAAACATTGATATCCAGCTCGAAACAGATTTTCGTCAGCTCATTCGCAAGGGCGATATTGACATCCCTGAAGGTGTTTTCCATCAGTTTGGACATTTCAGCCGTTTTCGCATCCGTCTGAATGATTTCTCCTTGAACGAAGGTTTTATAAACAAGACTTCCTTTATACGAGCATGTTTCCGTGATGCCCCCGACGATACGGTTATTATGAACCAACTCTTCAAGGATCCTTCCAGGTAAAACACGCTCCGGACAATGAACTAGGAAAATGTCTTTTCCGATTGTAAGGCCCGACCTCTCGATCATCGGTCTAATATGATCATCCATGCTTCTTGGCGCAATCGTCGATTCAATAATGATGACATTCCCTTTTTTGATAAAAGGAAGAATGTTTGAGGTTGCATCCATGACATGAGTTAAATCACATGATTGATGCATGTCCTTTTTATTTGGAGTAGGAACTGCGATAATGAAAACATCCGCTTGTTCCGGGCTTAACGCAGCTCGGAACTTATTGGAATTAAGCACTTCTTGCAATACCTCCTCCAATCCAGGTTCTTCGATATGGAGCCTGCCGCTATTCAAATTGGAAATAATCTCAGGATGGATATCCACGCCGACAACATCGACACCGTGTTTCGCAAACATTAAAGAAGTCGGAAGTCCTATATAACCAAGTCCTATTGTACAAAGTTTCATATAAACCACTCCTATCTATTTTTCTGCTACACTCAAATTTGTTAGGCTGTTTGATAGATTTCGATAAAGATTTCCTTCTCTTGTTTCCAATTGTATTTCTGCCGCGCCTTCAGGCAGTTATTGCTCATTTCCGCCCTTTTTTCAGGATGTTTCAATAAGTAATTGACGCCTTCGGCAATTGATTTTGGATCATGTGAATCGACACATACACCGATTTTTTCCGTATCGACAACCTTTTGAATTTCAGGAAAGCTGCAGGCAACCACAGGCACACCGCTCATCATGTATTCAAACAATTTATTTGAAGAAGCGGAGTAGTGATTAAAGCAGACATTATTCAATATCTGAAAACCTAAATACGCATTTTTTGTATAATGAAGCAGCTCGTCGACCGGAACCTTCGGTAAGAACTTCACACGATGCTCCAGATTCATGTCGCTTACTTTTTTCATTAAATCATCCTTGATTCTTCCATCTCCGATAAAAACTACCGTCCCGCCCTCAATCATCGGTACAGCATCAACCAATTGCTCTAACCCTCTTCCCATTTGAACGCCGCCTTGGTATAACAAAATCGGTTCATTCTCTGGCAAATCGAGCAGTTCATGCAAATTCACGGCCGTACTTTCCTCCGGATTGGTTGGAATCGGGTAGTTATGGACCACTTTGGGATACAGACCATATAAGTCTTCGTTATACTTAGCTCTCGTATGGTTTTCGGCAATCATTTCATCCACGAACATTAATAGGAATTTCTCCATCATCCCGTAAATTCGGCTATTATATCCCGTTCTGCTCGTTTGTACTTCATGCGAGTCATAAATCAGCTTTTTCCTTCTCAACCATTTACTGCTGATCGTTCCCTGCATGAGCGTATTCAAGTCATTTGAATGATAAAAATCATATTTCCTTTTCCGGCCATGATAGATCATTTGACCAAAAATGTAGCTCCTCGTTAATAGTGTCGGCAGCTTCGTTTTAGTGATCATCAGGGTGCCCATCGCAAGGAGTGCAAATGAGCCGAACAGTATTGCCGATCCCAACCAGCCGTTGATCAAGTTCAAGTTCCACAACGTATTCCAGACCAATAAGGCCAATAGAACGATTTCAAACTTCTTTTTCTTCAATTTGCCTACGATCCTGAGAATCCTATGAAGCGCATCCCAGCGATTATTCACCCTAGTGACAGTGAAACCATTTTCGTGTTTCTCCTTTTTGGGCAAACCCTCGATTTTCCAGTTATGAATGGCAATTAAATCGACTTCATAACCCGCTTCAGTAAGTGCTGTGCATTCTCTTAGAACCCTCGCATCGTTTGTAAAGTGATTCCACACGAACATACATACATTCTTCGCCATGTTGTCCTCCACTTCCGGATTTTTCAGCCTGACGCTTCCATCACATTGATGAGACCTTTAATATTTTTAGACCATTGAAAATGTTGTTTAGCATACCGATGACCGTTTTCCCCCAGTTCTTCACGAAGGGCTGGATCTGAGGCCATGGTCAAGATATGCTGACAGATTTCATCAACATTTCTGCTCTCTGCCACCAACCCGCATTTCGCCTCTGATAGCATCTTCTTGGCTCTGCCGTCCACATCACCGACAATGGGTATTCCGACACACATATAATCGATGATTTTACCAGGCAGCACCTTATTGAAGACTTCTTTTTCAACCAAGCTCACATAGGCAATATGGGACGTTGAAACTTCATGAAGAGTCACTCTTCGATTCATCGCATTAATCATCTTAATATTTGTCAGCCCTCTAGAGCTTATCTCCTTCTCCACTTCGGATATCCGATATCCATATCCAATCATCGAGAACTCGATTTGTTTATGTTCCTTTAGCTTTTCAGCTACGGCTATCAGTTTTTTCAAGTCCTGGGCCAGTCCGATATTCCCCGCATAAACGACTTTGATTACCTTTTCCGATACAGGTGTAAGCAAGTTCTTTAACGTCAGCTCATCCGCAGTAAGCGAATTGGGGATGTATTGGATGGCCTCTTCCTTGACTCCCTTTGCAACGATATAATCCCTGAAACCAGGACTATTGATGATAATGAAATCTGAAAGCCGATATAGCTTCCTTTCCAGGAAGAAAGCGATTTTCAAAACCCACTTATTATTAAATACTCCTACTCCTATCAACGATTCCGGCCATAAATCCCTGACATCGGTAATGAGTTTCGCCTTCATCTTTTTCTTGGCGATCAACGCCGCCAGTGTCGGGAAGATTGGCGGAGTCGTGGCAAACACGTAATCATATTTTTTTTCGAGACGGATGATTGTATAAATGAAAAGCCACATCGCTTCAAGATAATGAAGCAACCGCTTCCCCATATTGCTTGTATACCTCTTCACTTTTTCCGGTTTAATCCTGATGACATCTTCTTCAATGCTTTCTTCATCCCAAAACTTTGTATCTTGATATAAACTTTGATTAGGATAACTCGGCTTCAATGTGATGACCGTTACCTCAAATCCGTTTCTTTTCAAATGGAGATATATATTTTTCATTCTATTTCCCGCACTTCCGATTTCCGGATAAAAGTTTTGCACGATCATCAGGACGCTTTTCATATTCGCCTATCACCTCTATTCTGCTTTGCTTACTTCCTGCTTTATATTGTAAATGCCAGATATTAACTGGAGGTTAAAGAAATATAAAGTCCCTATTAATATTGTAAAAATTCTGTTAATTATTGTTTCATTTTTATATTTCCCATGAACTTCCCGTTATAATGGGGGAGACATTCAGAAGGGGAGGAAATGAGCATGCCTAAACAACGTATTAAGGTCATGACCGTATTTGGTACAAGACCAGAGGCTATCAAAATGGCACCAGTCGTTTTGGAACTGAAAAAGCATCCAGAAGAAATAGAAACCATCGTGGTGGTCACCGCCCAGCATAGGGAAATGCTCGACCAAGTCTTGCAATGTTTTAAAATAAAGCCAGATCACGATTTGGATATGATGAAGGATAGACAAACATTAGAAGAGATTACAACTCGAGGGCTTGAAAAATTGAGTTCTCTCATGAAAGATATAAAACCGGATATCGTCCTCGTACATGGGGATACAACAACAACTTTCATTGCAAGCTTGGCCGCTTTCTATAATAAGATACAGATTGGTCACGTTGAAGCTGGTCTCCGGACTGGTAATAAGTATTCTCCATATCCTGAAGAAATGAATAGGCAGCTGACAGGTGTCCTGGCTGATTTGCACTTTGCGCCAACAAATCAGGCGGCAGAGAATCTAATTTTGGAAAATAAAAAGAGTGATTGTATTCATATTACTGGAAATACGGCAATCGATGCGTTGAAAACAACAGTACGGAAAGATTATGAACATCCGATTCTATCTGGTTTGAATGGGGATCGCATGTTATTGATGACAGCGCACAGACGAGAAAATATCGGAAAACCAATGGAAGAAATATTCCGTTCCGTCAAACGGCTGCTTGAAGATCACAAGGATATCCAAGTAGTTTTCCCGCTTCATAAAAACCCAGTAGTCCGTGAAATTGCTTACCGGATTTTTGGTGAAACACAAAGACTTCACTTAATAGAGCCGCTTGAGGTGCTTGATTTTCATAATTTTGCGGCGCATGCCCATCTAATATTGACAGATTCCGGAGGTGTGCAAGAAGAAGCTCCCTCACTTGGTGTTCCTGTCCTTGTGTTACGCGATACAACAGAACGTCCGGAAGGAATCGATGCTGGTACCCTTTTATTGGCTGGAATTGAGGAAGAACGAATTTATGAATTAGCCACAAACTTACTTACAAATGAAGAAACCTATAAAAAAATGGCGACAGCCTCCAACCCATATGGAGATGGATTCGCTTCACAACGCATAGTTGAAATCCTATTGAAACATTGCGGAATGAAGTCCCCCCTTCCATTATGAAAGAAAAATATAGTAATGAAAAAATCCTGTCACGTAAGCGGCAGGATTTTTTCATTACTAGGTGGATTCGCTCCAGATTAAAAAGCATATTAAAAAAATGAAGGAAGTTACATCTGCGAAGCTTGTTTTGACAAGAAAATTTGATTTTAATTTTTTGGATGAGGAAATGAACATGACTCACAATCGAAAATGCAGCTAAGCCCCCGTGAATATAAAGGAGGATAAGATCTCCCTGTCGAATTGATAGTCATGACATGAAACAGGAGGATTAGTATGAAAAATCAAGTTACCCCCTATTTAATCTTCGATGGACAAGCAAAAGACGCATTAGCCTTTTATGCAGAAGTATTTCAAGCAGAGATTACCGATATGCAAACCTACGGTGAAGCTGATTTCCCAACACCTGAAGAAGCGAATGAACTTGTTCTGCATGCAAAAATCAAAAAAGGCGATATGTTGATCATGGTATCCGATACTTTTCCAGGCAATCCCTTTGATGCCGGGAATAATGTAGCATTGGTCCTCGAATGTGAAAGCGACTCGGAAATCCAGCATTTATATGAGGTTATGTGTGAACAAGGATTATCCTTAATGGAACTGCAAGATACCTTTTGGGGAGCTAAGTATGGTAAGGTCAAGGATAAATTCGGCATTCACTGGGACTTGAATTTCACAAAATGAATGTAAAAATGGCCGAAAATACGATTTGTATCCCCGGCCATTTTTAATAGAATCATTCACGGAAACGATGCATCAAAATACATGAAAATAATTAAGGACATTTTTTCCAATCAATAAAATCGTGACGCAAATAAATAATATACGTACATAGGAAGCACCTTTTTTAATTGCGAAGTTCGTTCCTACCAGTGCTCCTGCGACCATTGCAAGACCCATCGGAATTCCATAGGCAAAATTGACGGTCCCCATAGATAAAAAAATGATAAGTGCGGCAATATTGCTTCCAAAATTCAATATTCTTGCATTCCCGGCAGCCTGGACAAAATCAAACCCAATGATCAAAAGTGAAAATAATAAAAAGGAACCTGTGCCTGGTCCTAGAAAACCATCATAAAAACCAATCGCAAATATTATGACTATTAAAAGAATCATTTTCTTCCTTGTCAGCCCTTTATACTTTGCATCTTTACCCCAATCCTTTTTTACTAACGTATAAATCGCAACAACGATCAATAAAATCAAAATGAGGGGCTTCAGTATCTCTGCGGAAACGAAATGTACAACGTATGCTCCTAACGCCGCTCCAATCACAGTAATCGGAAACAGCTTGATAACGAATTTGAAATCCACTTTTCCAGCCCGAATGAATGAAATCGTACTCGTTAAAGATCCCATGGTACCCGCCAGCTTGTTAGTGGCAAGTGCCGCTGAAGGCGAAATCCCCGTGAACAATAAAGCCGGAATGGAAATTAAACCGCCCCCGCCCACGACGGAATCGATGAATGCGGCAATAAAACCCGCAAGTACTAAAAATAACAAAGTATAGAGATTAATATCCTCCATGTATTCCCCTTCTTTCAAAAGCACTATCTAAAATGCCATTACTCTTTTTCATTTAACCCTTCCTCTGAAATGACAGTGAATCCATGCCGTCTAAGCAAAGCCGCGGTCACTCCATTCCCGACCTTCTTCTCCCCCTTGAATTCCCCATTATAAATCGTGGCACTCCCACAGGATGGACTATTTTCTTTTAAAATGACTAACGTTGCCCCTACCTCCTGGGCTTTCAATAACGTAAGATTCGCTCCCTTTATGTACAATTCCGTTACATCCCGGCCCGACTTTTCGATGATCTTCGCTTTTCCATCAAGGACATCGCCACCTTCACCGCCGACTATCTCAGCAGGCTCCCTCGGTGTCGAAAAACCGCCAAGCAACTCAGGACAAACCGCTATAGCCTTTTTCTCCCTCATTAATTCCATAATTCCATCATCCAGGCTATGTGTACCATTGTATCTTACCTCAAGCCCCGCCAAACAAGCACTCACCAAAATCATCAAATCACCCCACCTCATGCGCTTTCCACCATTTTACCACGTAGGTTGGATTATTGGTGCAGAGGTCGAATGATGAGCGGTTACGGTCAATTTGTTGATGCGTGGGTCGATTTATGGGCGGTTACGGGCAAATCTATTGGTGCGTGGGGTGAATTTTAAGCGATTACGGTCGATTTTGTTGATGCGTGAATCGATTTATAGGCGTGTATGGTCGAATTGTTGGTGCGTGGGTCGATTTATGGGCGTGTACGGTCGAATTGTTGGTGCGTGGGTCGATTTATGAGTGTGTACGTCGAATCTATTGGTGTGTGGGTCGAATTATATGCGGTTACAGTCGAATCTATTGGTGCGTGGGTCGATTTATATGCGGTTACGGTCGAATCTATTGGTGCGTGGGTCGATTTATATGCGGTTACGGTCGAATCTATTGGTGCGTGGGTCGATTTATATGCGGTTACGGTCGATTTTGTTGGTGCGTGGGTCGATTTATGAGTGTGTATGGTCGAATTGTTGGTTTACAGCCTGAATTTTTCGCACATCTGGTCGAATTCTGCCACACAATCAAAAAAAGCGCTTGCAGCGAAGACGATTCCCGGCAAGCGCTTGTCTATTTAGTTAGTTGAGTTCAGTGATAGTAGTTGATACGTAATGATGGTCTTTTCACTGGTCCATTCAATTTTTTGGATAACGGCTGTTCCGCTTGAGTCAGATTGAATGGTTTTACGGACATCGATTGGAATATCGATAGGGTATAACCTGTATCCAGCTTTCGACAGCCGAAAAATGTTTTCTTCTTCACGGGTTTCGTTCCCTTTTGTCACGATCATGGTATTTAGCTCCATAGGCATGCCCATGTGTATCTCCTCCTCTTGCCAATATACTTAGTATATCCTTCATTCTATCATTATTCGGTTTTACTTTTCATCCAAGATGTTAAATCTTCGACTACTTTTCTGTTCACGGCAGGCGGGAAGTAATGCGTGAATTGAGGGAAATACCAGCTTTCGACCTCTTTGTCATGCATTTTCAACCTTTTTTCCAGCCGGTACGCGTGGTCTATGGCGACATTGTCATCTTTTTCACCATGTATGATCAGGACGGGTACATTCAAATCTTCAATCACAAACAATGGAGTACGGTATTCATATTGATCGGGGCATTTTTTAGGTGTTCCGCCGATGACACGCTTCATCATCCGACGCATATCGACCCGTTCGACATATGTTAAAAACATATCCGACACACCTCCCCATGTGACGATCGACGCAGCATTCCTGCAGTATATCCCAGTCCAAAGGGCCATGATGCCTCCGCGGGAAAATCCGAGGATATGAATGTGATCCTTGTTCACTCGGGGGTGCTGTTCAAGAAGATTGAATCCTGATATCGCATCGAATCGATCTTCGCCACCAAAATCCTCATCTCCCTCCCCGCCTTGATTTCCACGGTAAAAAGGAGCAAAAACGATGAAACCTTCTACAGCATACTGCACGATCCTTGCAGGCCTCACCTTGCCGACATTTTTAATCCCGCCGCGTAAATATAAGAAGGCGTCATGTATTTCGCCATCAACCGGTTCAGCCAGCAACCCTTTTACCTTCAGGCCTTGTGATATGTACGTAACTGAATAAAGATGGATTCGTGGATGCGGTGATGGAAACCGCTGCTTTGAAATAATCGTTCCGTTCTCCAATTTCCACTCTCCTTTCTCTTTATTCTTATTGTAAAACATCCGCTTGTTTTTATCCCCTGAGAGGCATTCACATTTTTTTCTTCCGTTCATACGATAATGTAGGCAAAATACCTATATATCAAGGAGGAAGGAATTTTGAAAAAATGGTGTAAAGCAGGTGTCGTATTTTTACTTCTGTGCGTGCTGGTGATCCCTCTTGGCGCATGCGGCAACAAAGAACAGGAAACAACGAAGGTCAGGGTTGCCGAAGTAACCCGCTCCCTTTTCTATACACCGCAATATGTAGCGATTGAAAAAGGTTTTTTTAAAGATGAGGGCCTCAGCATTGATTTGAAAACGACGGCAGGCGGCGACAAGACGATGACCACGCTTCTGTCCGATGGGGCGGATATTGCTCTCGTTGGCTCTGAAACATCGATTTACGTTCAGGCACAAGGCTCGAACGACCCCGTCATCAACTTCGCTCAATTAACACAGACGGATGGAACGTTTCTTGTTTCACGTGAAAAAATTGACAACTTCAATTGGGATATGCTGAAAAACTCTACATTCCTCGGCCAGCGAAAAGGCGGGATGCCGCAAATGGCCGGCGAGTTCGTATTGAAAAAACATAACATAGACCCGAAAAAAGATTTGAACCTCATCCAGAACATTGATTTTGCGAACGTCGCAACTGCCTTCGCTTCAGGAACCGGCGATTTTGTTCAACTGTTCGAACCAACGGCCAGTGTTTTTGAAAAAGAAGGAAAAGGCTATATCGTCGCGTCTTTCGGCACCGAGTCCGGGCATCTTCCCTATACAGTTTATATGGCTAAGGAAAGCTATTTGAAAGAAGACAAAGAGACTGTCGAAAAATTCACGAGGGCATTGAAGAAAGCTCAGGATTGGGTTCAGGAAAATGATGCTGCCGAAATTGCCGATGTCATTCAGCCGTATTTTGAAGATACCAATATCGAGACGATGGAAACAGTTATCAACCGCTACAAAGAACAAGGATCCTTTGCCACCGACCCCATTCTTGATGAAAAAGAATGGAACAATCTGCAAAACATCATGGATGAAGCAGGCGAGCTGCCTTCACGCATAAGCCATGAAGAGCTGGTCAATACAGATTTTGCTGAAGAAGTTACAAAATAGCATAGCTAAAGGTAAGGAGGATGTCAGATGAGCTTTTTAAAAATCCAAGACATTCACCATACTTATTTTTCAAATCAGACGGCAGCGACCGCACTAGCGGACATTTCCCTCGACATTGAAAAAGGTGAATTCGTCTCTTTTCTAGGTCCGAGCGGCTGCGGAAAAACCACCCTGCTTTCCATCATCGCCGGGCTATTTCCGCCCACTGCAGGAAAGATCCTGCTCGAAAACAAACCGCTGAAAGCCAACAGTGACCTTTCAATCGGCTATATGCTGCAGCAGGATTATCTATTTCCATGGAAGACAATTGAAGAAAATATATTATTAGGATTGAAACTGATTAAAAAGGATGAAGGACTTGAGAGAATAAAAACGCTGAAACTTTTAAGTGACGTTGGATTGGGAGGCACAGGAAAATTATATCCGCGCGAACTCTCTGGAGGAATGAGGCAAAGGGCTGCACTGGCACGGACACTTGCGGTCGACCCAAAAATCCTTTTGCTTGATGAACCGTTTTCGGCTCTTGATTACCAAACGAAGTTGAAGCTGGAAGACCTTGTTTTTGAAACTCTTAAATCCTTCGGAAAGACAGCTGTGCTCGTCACCCATGATATCGGTGAAGCCATTGCAATGAGTGACCGCATCTATCTGTTTTCTGCGAACCCGGGAAGCGTGCACAAAACCTTCAAGGTGCCCGATGAACTGCGGGAACTCTCACCTTTCCATGCACGCAACCATCCACAGTATCCGACGCTATTCCAAACGATCTGGAAGGAGCTTGAGAGCCTTGAATATTGAACAGCTTCATAACCAATATAAAACCTCATTAAAAAAAGAAAACAGGCTCATTCGCTTTTATCAGATCCTGATTTTCATCGTTTTTTTCAGCAGTTGGGAACTTTTATCCAGAATGGAAGTGATCGACCCGCTCATCTTCAGCTCCCCAACTAAAGTGTGGCATCTTTTCATACAGAAATTGGGTGATGGAACACTTCTATCCCATTCCGGAGTGACCCTATTCGAGACAGTTCTCGGCTTTATCATAGGGACACTGCTTGGAACGATCCTGGCATCCCTGCTATGGTGGTCGCCAAGATTATCCAAAACTCTTGACCCCTATCTCGTCATTTTAAATGCCATGCCGAAAGTGGCACTCGGCCCCATCATCATCGTAGCATTCGGCCCTGGCTTTCCATCCATCATCTCGATGGGGGCGATCATCTCCATCATCATCACCACCATCGTCGTCTACACCGCATTTCGCGAAGTGGACCCGAACTACCTGAAGGTGCTCCAAACTTTTGGCGCCACAAGAACACAAGCTTTTCGGGAAGCCATATTACCCGCCTCCTTCCCAACGATCATCTCAACATTGAAAGTGAATGTCGGCCTCTCCTGGGTCGGCGTCATCGTAGGGGAATTCCTTGTTTCAGCCAAAGGACTCGGCTACCTAATCATTTATGGCTTTCAAGTCTTCAACTTCACCCTCGTAATGCTTTCCTTAATGATCATTGCCGTATTTGCCACAATCATGTATCAACTAGTAGAACTGCTCGAGAGAAAATTAATCAAAGACTAACCAAACTGCCGATAAACCTCGGCAGTTTTTCATTCATGCTTGAGGTGAAAAATGAATTTAGTTGAGTTTCGGATGTTTTACTCGTGATAAGGCTTTACTCGTGAGTTTCGGTCATTTACTCGTATGTTTCCGCGATTTACTCGTGAATAAGGCTTTTACTCTTGAATTTCGGCGTTTTACTCGTGAATTCCGGCGATTCAATCGTTTCTCAGCAAATTGCCTTCACCCAATCTTGATAGGCTCAACGGTACAATTTCATCTTTCATGATGAAGCTAAACTCCTCACCGAGTACATCCGGCAATGCTTCCAAAAAGACCGGGCCGTCCGTTTCGAGGTAATTTTGTTTCTTTTCTAACCCACGCAATGCAGCAAAGTATATCGATTTAACAAATGGCTTGACTGGATGATGTACCTTATATTGTCCCAAAAATTGCAGCTGGCCCACCAAGCCTCCTGTTTCTTCATACACTTCACGTATGGCTGTTTCTTCAATCGATTCCCCTGCTTCCCGTTTACCTCCAGGGAACTCCAATCCCCGTTCTCTGTGTTTGGTCAATACCCACCTGCCCTTATATCTGCTGAGTACAAAAACATGCCAAGATTCTCCAAAGACAGGATTCTCGGAGAATTCGACTTTATATCCGTTCTTATCAAGAAAACGTTTCATTTTTCCCCTTCTCTCCGTATAAGAAATAATGCTATGCCCCTTCATTCATTATATGGGTAAAAAAAACTACTATCCAGCAAGAACCCATCAAAAAACGATGGCCCCTCAATATTCGAGGCCATCGTCTGTTGGTTTTGCCTGTAAAATCCCCATGCTTTCTATATGCCTTCTTCCTTCTTCAGTACCCAGGGCATAAATCATCTCATAAATTTTTTGGAGTGTTATATCCTGTTTATCATTTTCACGGTCAAAATGATATTGAAGGTATGGGACATGTGCCCGGTAAAAATTTTCTTCCCCTACTGAATAGTTATAATCAAATAATTCACGTAATTTTATGATTTCATTATCTGTCGCCTCTATCTCGAAATTCCATGGAGAACTTTCCTTATCTTGTGTTATCTGCCCATTTGGAAGCCAAATGTAATATTTTTTCCTGTTTTCAGACACATCCATCCACCCTTTCCATATATCCTACTACGCTTATTTTTCACGTATTTCCCCACTTCATACAATGGAAAATTTTGTTTACAGAAGAACAAAGATGTTAAATAATAGATTAAAGTATCTTTCAAAGGGTAAAACATATAATAAGCCCAAGCATCCCTTAAGATTTTTATATGCACCCAGAGTTTTTTTTGATAACCTACATATAAAGAGATAACGGATTTCTAATAAATGTGAGGTGAAAGTTTTGAAGTTAATTGAAGAATTATACAATATGTACCGTGATAAGATGACTGGTGATGAAGAAGATATTGATATGCTTACTTTTGCGGTTCTGGAACAGCTTGACCGCAAGGAAATTTTCGAATTGCTTCAAGAGATGGATGATCAAGAACTGACCAATTTGATGGGCCTTTACATTATTGAAACGTTAAAAGGGAAGTTCGCTCAAAATAGTATGAGCGACACGAAACCTACACATTTTCCGCCTAGGAATATTCATTAAATACATACCATGTCAGGTGTCCCTCTTTTGATGGATGCCTTTTTTATTGTTTTAACCAAAAAAAAAGCCCTACCGAAGCAGGGCTTTTCCTAAATCTTATTGTCCTAAATACGCACGCAGCATCCAAGCATGTTTGTTTAAGCTTTTCTTCATGCCTGTCAGCATATCAGCCGTAACCGGATCTTCTTGTTCGGCAACTTCGATGATTTCCAAGAACTCTTCGGAGAGCTTCTCAAAATCACTGATGACGCTTTGAACCATATCTTCTGTATTTTCATTTCCTGTCGCTTCTTCGATCGTCGTTAATTCCATGTACTCTTTAAGGGTAGCAACCGGCTTTTCACCAATGGCCAATAGTCTTTCGGCCAATTCGTCATAGTTGGATGTCACTTCTTTGTATAATTCTTCCAGTTTTTGGTGAAGTTCAAAGAAGTGCGGTCCATTCACGAACCAGTGGTAATTATGAATTTTCGTATAAAGAACACTGAAGTTTGCAATTTCCTTATTCACTAAAGTTCCTAATTTTTTCTGAGCCATAAATATCTACCTCCGTAAGTTGGTTATACCTTTATAATTCCCTCTATTCTAAAATTGAAACATTATCTGACTCGGTTCTTATGCTAAAATGAATCTAAATTGTGAACGTTAGGAGCTGTAAAGTATGATTACGGTTTTAGTTATCTCCATTATTGTGATTCTGATTGTATTGGCATTATCGGTCTTAACAATCGGAAAAGGTTATAGCTACAAGCATACAGTGGATCCGGTCGAACCTTTGCCAGAGGATGAGGGAAAAAAAGAAGAACCCGAAAAATGAAAAAAGTTCCTGTCACAAAGGACAGGAACTTTTTTATTAACCGAAAACTTTATGAAGATCTTCTTTATCTTGTGCAAGCCAGAAATTCATTAATTTCTTAGCTCCTTCAAGATCATGCAATTTTGCTTGGCCGCATTGTTTTTCGTTTGCAGCAGGAATTTCAGTAATTGTAACAGCATCCTTGAAAGTATCTTCAAGAACATCGATGATTTCCGTCACTGTCGGCTCGCCGCTGACCACAAGGTAATATCCTGTTTGACATCCCATTGGCGAAATGTCGATGATATCAAAGTGATCGAAGCGCTCGGAATGCTTACGGATATTGAATGCAAGCAAGTGTTCCAGAGTATGGATCGTATCCGGCTTCATCGCTTGTTTATTTGGCTGACAAAAACGGATATCAAATTTATTAACAACACCGTCTGTTCCTACCTTATGGACACCGCAATGTCTAACATATGGGGCTTTAACAGCGTTATGATCTAATTCAAAGCTTTCAACTGAAGGCATTTAATTCACTCCTTAATTGTATGTCATCTCTATTTTACCTTGAATAACAATATATTTCATCCTTTAAAATTAATTCTCATTATATCAATCGGATTACCAATATGCTTATTCCTTTTTTACCCTTATTGGAAATTTAGAAAATATGCTATAATTGAGGGTAGTCAATTTACTCGAAAAGAGATGAAAGCATCGTGTTGAAAAAAATATTAATGGGAATCATCCGTTTTTACCAAGTTGCTCTTTCTCCATTAAAACCGCCCACCTGTCGTTTTTATCCAACTTGTTCCCATTATGGTTTGGAAGCGATCAATCGTTTCGGACCTATAAAAGGAAGCTGGTTATCACTCATCCGGATTCTTAAATGTCATCCGTTTCATCCAGGCGGCATTGACCTTGTTCCCGAAAAAAAAGAAAAAAGTGAGGACCAATAGAAAAAACCCTTGCTTTCTTTTGCAATCTTTTGTATCATACAGAAGTCAAATCGTAATCATTTCGTTTTTACCACATAAAATTCAAATCGTAATCAATACGAATTATAAAGGAGCATTTCATATGAAAATTCGAGCATTGCTCTCGCTTTTCCTTGTTACTGCGGTATTTCTTTCAGCCTGCGGCAACTCAAAGGGAGAATCGAGTAAAGAGGAAAACAAGGATGCCTTGGATATATATACGACGGTTTACCCTTTACAATACTTCACTGAGGCCATTGGCGGGGAATACGTGAATGTCGAGACGGTTTATCCTCCAGGAACGGATGAACACTCATTCGAACCCTCTCAAAAAGATATTGTAAAGATGGCTGAATCAGACCTGTTTTTCTATATTGGCTATAATCTTGAAGGCTTTGTAACCAAGGCTGAACCAATTCTAAGCAAAGAAGGCGTCAGCACAATTGCGGTAGGCGAAACGGTTCATCTTGATGAAGAGGAGCATGAACATGAAGAGGAACATGCTCATGAAGAAGACGGCCATGACCACGGGGGCGTTAATCCTCATTTGTGGTTAGATCCCGTCTATTCCATTGACATGGCTAAAACCATCAAGGACGAATTAACGAAAAAAATGCCGGAACAGGAAGAATATTTCAACAGCCATTTCAATGAGCTTTCCGAAAAGCTTGAGGCACTTGATGAAAAATTCGCGACGACGATCGAGTCGGGCCGTACCAATAAGATCATCGTTTCCCATTCTGCATATGGTTATTGGGAGGAGCGCTACGGGTTGGAACAAATTGGCGTCACAGGACTAACGACTTCAAACGAACCTTCTCAAAAGGAACTGGGGAAAATCGTAACCATGGCTGAAGAAGAAGACTTGAACTACGTCATCTTTGAGCAGAATATCAGTTCTAAACTTACCGAAATCATCCAAAAGGAAATGGGAGCGAAATCACTCGAGCTCCATAACCTTTCCGTGTTGACGGATAAAGATATCGAAGCTGGCGAAGATTACTTCAGTTTAATGGAAAAAAACATCAAGACACTGCAAACTGCCTTGCAATAGACGAGAAAGAAGCGGATCCCTTTGGATCCGCTTCTTTTTTGTACCTCGGTACTCTAAACAGTTCTTTTTCATTTTGTCAGCTTATTTGTGTTGAAGTTTCGGTTCCTGGCAAAGCATGATAGCTTCCTGTTCTTAACCAACCTATGATAAGCTATAATTATTACAATTTATGGAATATTTTAATGCGAGCTTAGAGAGGAGAAAATATGAAAAAGATCATAAATGGAAGTTTAACGTTTCTACTCCTATCGATGCTAGTTGCTTGCACGGATGAAAAAGATGATTACGCTAGAATTCATCCGAATCTTTTGCCAAGTGAGGGTCATACGTATTCGCTCCAAGCCGTTGGGAAAGAAATTACATTTGATTTACTAGAAGAGAGTAATATAACCAATGTGGGCCCAATTACAAATGAAGCATCTTACAAGTCATTGAATGAGCAATATCCAAAACTTGAATTAAAGAAAGAACCCGCATTCATCGTGTTTGATGAAAATGGTTTGGTATTAAAAACATATGATTATGAAGAGATGATTGAGTTTTTACAAAATCCAGATGAGTAATTCTATCGGAAACGATAAAAAAGAAGGGAACCCCTTCAATGGGATTCCCTTACGTTAGTTATTCCTTTAAATACTTCTCACGGATCTTTTCCATTTTCGTCATCAATTCGGTTCCAATCGTGGATTCGAATTCCGGATAGATGACGGTCATCTCATCCATCCATTCTTTCTTTTCTTCATCTGACAGTGTATAGATGTCGATATTCGATTTTTGCTGGATTTCCCTTAGCTGTTCCTGATTCAATTCATTTGATTTGATCCATAGCCATTTCGTTGTATCATCCATCGCCCGTTGGATTTGCTGCTGAATATCCAACGGGAGTTTGTTCCAAAACTGCTCGTTTATCATGACTACATACCCTAAATAGCCATGATCACTGATCGTTAAATATTTTTGCACCTCATATAATTTCTTGGAATAGATATTCGAAATCGTATTTTCCTGGCTGTCCGTTTCTTTGATTTCAAGGCTTTTGAACGTTTCATTAAACTCCAGGACAGAAGTTGTCGCCCCAAAATGCTTGAATTGGCTTTCCAGGACTGCACTTGGCATGATTCTGAAATTCTTTCCTGCAAAATCACTTGGATGCCGTATCGGTTTACTGCTTGTAATCTGTTTATAGTTATTCGACCAAAATGCGAGTCCTTCGATATCGATGATATTCAGCTGCTCAAGCAGCTCTTCCCCCACTTCCCCATTCAACGCTTCCTGCAAGGCCGCATCCGTTGGAAAGACGTAAGGGAGGTCCAATAGCATCCATTTCTTTGATATGCTCGTAATTTTAGATGCAGTCGGTGCAATCATCTGCACCTTGTTTTCTTGTAATGCTTCGATTTCTTCCTCATCACTATATAATGACTGATTAGGATAAACTTCTATTTTGACACGATGGTCTGTATATTCATCGACAAGTTGGGCAAATCGGTTCGCAGCTAGCCCTTTAGGTGTATTTTCGGCAACGACATGACTGAACTTAATCACGATTTGATCCTTCATCCCGACCTGCTCCTCATCCTTCGGCAAATTGAACCCGAAGCTTGTAAAGAACGATTGAAATGATATATACACGGCTATCAACAGCCCCAAGCCAATTAATAAGAAGTACCCCCATAATGCACGCATACCGACAACTCCTCACCGCTCACTTCACATTATCACTATTCTATCACAGCTTTTTGCTGTCGTAATACACTGCGCGAAAAATAGCGAAAAGTGATAGAAATTCTGTTACTATTAAGTATAGAAGTAATGGAGGAAAACCAATGGATAAATCCTTTCATATGCCCATTCAAATTAAAATCACCCTGCTATCATTCGTAATCGTCGCTTTTTCGATACTAATAGGCGGGATTTTTATATTCGGAAATATCGTTTCGGTCAGGGAAGATGAAATCGGCAAACGATCCATGATCACAGCCCATACCATTGCCGAACTCCCTGAAGTACAGAAATTGGTCCGTGAGCCTGAAGGATGGACGCAGCTTAATCCGATTATTGAAAACTTAAGGAAAATCCATCAAGCGGATTATATAGTTGTACTCAACAATCAGCATATACGCTATTCCCACCCGGTGTTCAGTCAATTGGGGACCCCATCTAACAGCAGTGATGAAAGCGCTGCGTTCGCTGAACATGAATACCTTTCAAAGGCTGCTGGCGAACTTGGCATTACCGTCCGCGCCTTTGTCCCGATCCTCGATGAAGATAGAGAACAAATCGGCGTCGTGCTGGTCGGGAATATCTTGCCTACCATACCGGAATTAATCAAGGACCTGAAAGGCGAAATCGCGATTATCCTGGTTCTTACCCTTCTATTCGGTGTTTGCGGCTCATGGCTCATGGCAAAAAGGATAAAAAAAGAAACCTTCCAACTGGAACCCCATGAAATTTCAAGGATGTTGGTTGAAAGGACAGCCGCTTTCAATGCCATGCATGAAGGGGTCATCGCCATAGATAATAATCAGGCCATCACGATTTTCAATGAAAAGGCTAAGCAGATATTCAAGATCGACGGTGCGGTCATAGGCAAGAATATCAATGATATCATACACGATACCCGTCTCCCGGAAGTGCTCGATCGGACATCTCCCATCTTCAATCAGGAAATCTCCGTTCAAAACAGGAATATTGTAAGCAACCGGGTACCGATAAAGATTGCGGATAAAACGATTGGTGCCGTGGCCATTTTCCAGGATCGCACCGATGTGACGAAGCTAGCTGAAGAGTTGACTAGTGTCAAAGCATTCGTTGAAGCCCTGCGCGTTCAAAACCATGAACATATGAACAAACTTCATACGATAGCAGGGTTGATCCAGCTAGGTAATCTTGACGAAGCGCTGCATTACATTTTTCAAATCACGGAAGAACAAGAGGAATTGACCAGGTTTTTAACGAAGCACATTCACGATGATAATTTAGTGGGGCTGATATTAAGTAAGATCTCCTTGGGACGGGAACTCGGGATCGAGCTCATCATGGACAAACACACAAAATTGGACCGCTTCCCCGCTGGTTTGGATCATCACGATTTTGTTTTGATAATCGGAAACCTGATCGAAAACTCATTCGCAGCGCTAAAGCATTGTTCAGAGGAAATAAAACAGGTTTATCTATCCATCTACCAGGATGAACGTCATTGTCAAATCGTGCTTGAGGATAATGGACCCGGCATTCCCGAGGACATTCATAAAGATATATTCGAGTATGGTTTTACAACAAAAGGTGCAGAAGGATCAGGAATTGGTCTTTATCTAATAGACCAAATTGTAAAAAAAGCGAACGGCGAAATGAAATTCACGACACGCCCTAATGAGGGAACAAGCTTTTTTCTTTCTTTTCCGATACATGATATAGAGGAGAACCGAAATGACTAACGAAATTCGTGTACTTTTAATTGAAGATGACCCAATGGTCCAAGAGGTCAACAAACAGTTCATCGAGCGCCTGCCTGCCTTTAAAGTCGTTGATACAGCTTCAAATGGGCTTGAAGGTCTGGAAAAAATCAGGCAGTCTAAACCCGACCTTGTCATTTTGGACATCTTCATGCCATCTTTAAACGGGGTTGATACACTTTATCAAATTAGAAAAGAGCAAATGGATGTGGATGTCATCATCATTTCAGCGGCAAATGATCAGAAAACGATTCGAAAAATGATACAGAACGGGGCTTTTGACTATTTAATCAAGCCATTTAAATTCGATAGGCTAAAACATACGCTGGAACAATACTATGCTTTTCGGATGGAGGTTGAACCTGATCATCAAATTTCCCAAAATCAGCTCGACCGAATCCTCTTTCAAAATAAGACACATTCTGAAGCGAGTCCGAAATATGATGTTCCGAAAGGATTGAATGGCGCGACTCTTGAGCAAGTGACGAAGTTCATAAAAACCCAGCCTGGGTCACTATCTGCAGAAGAAGTGGCTGATGGAATTGGAATCGCCAGAGTTACAGCTAGGCGCTATCTTGAATACTTGCATGGCGAAGAAGTCCTTCAGCTTGACGTACAATATGGCAGCATAGGCCGTCCAGTCAATAGGTACCGGCTTCAAAAACCTTAAAAACGCATGGGGACCGGCTTGAAATGGTTCCCTTTTTACTTTTATTCTTTACGCACCTGTCTTCCGGTCATATAGGCCCCACTTTCTCTTCAAAAGAAACAGCTCGCACTCTTCCAAAGATGTCACTTCTTTTATGACATAGTCAGGCATGCCCCTTCTTAGAAGAATCTCCGCAATAAGGTACGGTTTTTTCTTCATACACTCTCCCCTCCCTTACCCTTGGTTGCTATTCTTTTAATTTCATTATACAAAATAATCCAGTAAAGAAAAAATAGACAAAGCCCCATTTTCCAAAAAAATTATGATCTATCCGGCCAGTTTATCTGATTTTTCTAAAATCTGGACAATAAAAAAAGTTCCTGGTTGATTTCAGTCATTCGTTCCCTTTCCGCCGACTGTCTGCCAAGCCTCATCGAATCAAGCATCCAGCGTAATCTTGGCTAGCCAGTTATTCGGCAGAAGTGTCGCAAATTTCTTCAATTTAGTAAGAGTTTTAACAGGAAAAACAATGAATTGATTTGTTAGTATCCTATTAAAATCATTTTCCAAAAGGGTGGGGTTTCCGTCCAAGGAAATTTTATTTGGGTGAGTTATATAGACAGGGGGAGTGAGAGGAGTTAAAGGATTATCAATATTTGGTCAAAAGAGGTGGCAATGCACCTCCTTTGATGTTTTCACTTGTACAACTTACTATATGTAGTCAATTCCTTTAGCCGCTTTTCATTGATGGCAAAACCGATTCCAGCTTTATCGGGAACTTGGATCATGCCATTTTCGACAAGTACTTCAGGATATATTATATCTTCATCCCAATAACGGGATGAAGATGATATATCCCCGGGAATCGTGAATCCTTTTAATGTGGCAAGTGCAATATTATGTGCACGTGAAATGCCAAATTCAATCATACCGCCGCACCAAACTGGCACATCATTTCCCAGGCATAAATCATGGATTCTTACAGCTTCCATCCAGCCGCCGACTTTAGCCATCTTAATGTTGATCACTCCACAGCTCTGGAGCGTCAGCGCACTTTTGGCATCATGAAATGAATTTATGCTTTCATCAAGGCAAATGGGTGTCTGCAGCTGTTTCTGCAAAAATGAATGTTCGACAATGTCGTCATGTCCCAGCGGCTGTTCAATCATCATCAGCTTAAACGCATCAAGCTTCTGAAGGTGTGTGATGTCATCAAGAGTGTACGCTGAATTGGCATCTGCCATGAGCGGGATATGAGGATAGGCCCGACGGATTTCCGCTAAAAACTCCAGATCATTTTGAGGATTGATTTTTATTTTATAACGCTGGTAACCAGATCCGGAAAAATCCTCGATCTGGCGCATCGCATCTTCAATATCATTGGATGCAACGACTACACCAGCGGCCACTTCACTTCGTTCGCCGCCAAACAGCCGTCCGAGGTAGACTCCTTTCTGCTTCGCATATAAATCGAGGATTGCCTGCTCTAAAGCTGACTTCGCCATCGCATTCCGCCGGATTCCGCTCCATAAGTTCGGCAGCTCATCAGGATGCTTGATCTGATTGGCCAATGTCAACGGAATTAAGAAGCCATCCAATATATGAAAGCATGTTTTGATCGTTTCCTCGGTATACCAAGGACTTGTAAAAGGGACAGCTTCACCGTATCCAATCACCCCATCCTTATCCATGGCTTCTACAATTATCACTTCCCGATCGCTTACCGTTTCGAGATGCGTCTTGAATGGCCGTTTTAAAGGGGCCTTAATGAGCTTTAGGGAAATGGAGGATAACTTCATTTCCCTTCCCCCATTTCCTTCTTCAGTTCCCGTCTCAGAAGCTTGCTTGCGCCATTACGGGGAAGCTCCTTACAAAAAATCACGTTCCTGGGAATCTTATAGGATGCTAAATATCCCCTGCAATATTCCAGCAGTTCGCTCTCATCAAGCTCTGCTCCTTTATGCAAGACGACAAAAGCAAGCGGGACCTGCCCCCACTTTTCATCGTCAGTCCCCGTCACTCCCGCTTCGAAAACATTAGGATGCATACTGAGGACGTTTTCAATCTCGGCCGGATAGACATTTTCACCGCCGGAGATGATTAAATCCGAACGTCGGTCAAGCACATATAAAAAGCCTTCCTCATCAAGATAACCAAGATCCCCGGTATAAAGCCATCCATCGGTAATCGCTTGCTGTGTAGCGTCCATTCGATTAAAATAACCTTTCGTGACATTCGGACCTGAAACCACGATTTCACCCACTACACCCGGTTCACACATAGTGCCGTCTTTCTCTATCCGTAACTGCGAAGGAAACAAAGGCTTCCCAGCTGATCCGATTTTTGACATGCTATACTCCGGTGCCAGCGTCACAATCTGTGAAGACGTTTCGGTCATCCCATATGATTGATAGACGGGAATCCCTTTCTCCTTACAGGCTTCAAGTAAATGGACGGGTGCAGGGCCGCCGCCCAACAGGAAACAACGAAAGGTTTTTGGATAGCTTGTTCCATTCAAATCCTGAACCATCCTATTCAGCATCGCCGTCACGACCGATACGATCGTCACGCCATTTTCCTTAATGCTCCGGTTCGCCTCCCGTTCATCGAATCGTTCCGCCAAAACGACTTTCATGCCATAAATCACATTTTTCATCAGAATGGATAAACCGCTAATATGAAAGATCGGAACCGCACAATACCAAGAATCCTCCTCATGCAATCCAAGGTTCAGAACCGACCCTACTGCACTCCACCAATGGTTACCGAATGTTTGGATCACACCCTTTGGATTTCCTGTAGTACCTGATGTATACATGATCGTAGCGGTATCCTCAAGGTAAAACTCTTGAAGTATTTCCGCCGTGCCTTCATTCGGCAATTCCTCCATTAAATGAAGGTTCAATTCCGGGAGAATCTCACCAATATCAGAAAGTTTGTCGGAGAAGGCACCTTCTGAAACCAAATAGGCAGTCCCACTATCCTCGATCTGCCAAGACAGCTCTTTTGCCGTTAACTTATTATTCAGCATCACAATCTTCACACCGAGATAAAATAGTGCATGGATAACGACAACACCATCAATATGGTTACGGAGCAAAACCGCGCATGAATCACCGGAGCCCAGACCAATGCTTGCCAGCTTACCAGCCATCTTCTCCGATAATGTATGCAGTTCAAGAAAGCTATACGTATGACCTTCAAACTCAATTGCCGGGCGCCCAGGTGAAAGATGCGCCCGATTTTTCAGCCAGTTCGGCAACTTTTCTTCTGCCATTGCTGCTTACCCTCTTCCATTTTGATATAGAAAACAGCCCGGCGATTTTCCGCCAAGCTGTCAGTCTCATCGATTCACGCGTTTCATTAAGGGAAACGAGGGAATTGTCCAAAGTCCGGATTGCGTTTTTCTTTGAATGCATCGCGGCCTTCTTTTGCTTCTTCTGTTGTATAGTATAAAAGTGTAGCGTCACCAGCCAATTGTTGAAGACCTGCAAGGCCATCAGTATCAGCGTTCATTGCCGCTTTCAAGAAACGAAGTGCCGTTGGGCTCTTCTCAAGCATTTCCTCACACCATTTAACCGTTTCCGCTTCTAATTGGTCTAAAGGTACGACCGTGTTGACCAATCCCATATCCAATGCTTCCTGTGCATTGTATTGACGGCATAGGTACCAGATTTCACGTGCCTTTTTATGACCGACGATACGTGCAAGGTAGCCAGAACCATAACCAGCATCAAAGCTTCCAACATTCGGTCCAGTTTGTCCGAAGACTGCATTGTCAGCAGCAATCGTTAAGTCACAAACCACATTCAAAACATTACCGCCGCCAATTGCATAACCTGCGACCATGGCTACAACTGGTTTTGGAATAACGCGGATCAAGCGTTGTAAATCAAGAACGTTTAGACGTGGAATATTATCTTCACCAACATATCCGCCATTCCCACGTACTTTTTGGTCTCCGCCTGAACAGAATGCTTTGCCGCCTACACCCGTTAAAATAATGACACCGATGCTGGAATCATCACGCGCCCTTGCGAATGCATCAATCATTTCAGCAGTCGTTTTTGGTGTAAATGCATTATGTACATGTGGTCGATTGATGGACACTTTCGCAATCCCGTTATATTTTTCATACAAAATCTCATCATACTCACGTATCGTTTCCCATTGAATCGTCATCTTAATTCCTCCTTTTATTTCGCTTTAAAAACTCACTTATTATTTTACCAAACTTTTCTCCAACTTCCACATGAATCGCATGTCCCGCATCATTTATTATTTTCCATTCGGCGCGCTTCAGCTTTTTTTTCATCGAGTCCGCTATTCGACAAAACTTATGGTCGAGTTCACCGGTTATAAGGAGCACCGGGAAATCAAGGGTTTGCAGTTGTTCCCAGTATGAAGCCTGATTGCCGGTCCCCATACCAAGAAGGCTATTGGAAAGGCCGGCAGGGTCATTTGCCAACCGCTGCTCCCGAATGGCTGACCTGGTTTTGGCTGACAACCGTTTTTGACTTTCAAACAGAGGGATGTTCTCCCATTGATTCACAAACGCTTCCATGCCATTTTCAAGAATTCTTTCGGCAAGCTTCCGATCATTTTTCCTACGGATTTCACGTTCCCCTTCAGTTAAAAGGCCCGGTGAAGCGCTCTCCAATATCAATGTATCAACATACTCAGGAAACAAACAGGCAAAACCCAACCCGAGCCTTCCGCCCATCGAGTAACCAAGGATATGGGCTTTCGGGAAATGCAACACATCCAAAATATACTTAATATCCTCAGCGACACGCTCCATTTCATACCTACGATGATCGGCTGGTGACGCAGACATACCATGACCGATGATATCGACCATGATTAACGTATACCTGTCACTCAGTAGCGGAATGAGGAATTTCCATGTATCCCGATTTCCTGTAAATCCATGTAAAAGTACAAGAGGATCTCCATTTCCCGTTATTTCAACAGCATAATTGACATCCTTACTGACAATATTCATGATATTTCCTTGTCTAACACCATTTTTATTTCCTGGGAAACAAAGCTCCACAAATTTCGATGCTTTTGTAGATTGGACTCTCTTTCTGTCGGAACTTCAATGATTTTGAGTCCTTGGATTTCGAATGACTCTGTAAATACATTCTCTAACTCATCCCAATTTTGGACCTTGTTGTATTTACCGCCATAAAGCTCGGCAGTATGGGAAAAATCAAGCCCATGAGGCGTGCCGAATAGCGTTTCGAAATGTTCCCTCTCATTCGCCTGCGGCAAGAAGGAGAAAATGCCGCCACCATCATTATTAACCAGCAATATCGTGATATTTTGTTTTTGAAGTTTTGCCGCAAGCAAGCCATTCATATCATGGAAAAAGCTTAAATCCCCGATTGCCAGCACTGTATTTTTTGATACCGTGCTTACGCCAAGCGCAGTGGAAACGACACCATCGATACCATTCGCCCCACGATTTGCAATGGTTTTGATTCCTTTTCCATTATTCAAAAAGAAAGTATCCAAATCGCGTATGGGCATACTATTCCCGACAAATAACGTCGATTCCAACGGCATCATATCAGCAAGCAGGGCGAAAAGCTTGCCTTCGCTTAACTCCGCTTCATCTCTGACGGAGGCTAAGGCCTCCTTTGTCGCTCCGTTGACGGTTTGCCATAACCGAAGCCATTCATCATCAGGAGAGGGAGTAATGCTTTCAGCAATTCGCAAACAAAAATCTTTCTCTTCGCTGTAAATCATATTCGTTGCCAATCCGGCTGGTTCGCGCCAGCCTGCTCCGCCATCGACGACCAAAGTGATTGCCTGTTTTTGTTTTTTCATGAATAACAATAACGGTTTAGAAACAGGCATTGCCCCGAATCGCAAGATCACTTCCGGCCTGAAAGCCGCTTTTGCCGTTTCATCGCGTAGAAACGTATCATAAGAATCAATAATTACGGCTTTGTCATGACTTCCGCTCCTTAACTGTGAAAGGGGATCAGCCAGTACCGGAAAAGCAAGTTTTTCCGCTAATGCGACGATGGCTTCCTTCATCTCTGGATGAGGTAATTCGCCACATACAATCATACCTTGCTTAGCTTGTGACAATGTAGTTGCAACCGCTTCTATTTGTGATGATGACAGTGACAGTTCTCCACTTTCAATCAACACTGCAGGCGTCATTTTATTTTGCCTGCACTCCTTTGCTTGCTCCAAATCAGGAATCAATGGTTCGCGAAGTGGGAAATTCAAATGCACAGGCCCTGCAGGTTCAGCTGCAGCTGTTGCCACTGCCCTTGCACCGACCGTTCTGGCATACCGCATCATCCCATCCGTGCTTTCAGGAAGTGCCATTTCGACAAACCATTTTACATGTCTCCCGTAAAGGTGTATCTGATCGATCGCCTGCGGGGCTCCGACATCACGCAATTCATGCGGGCGGTCAGCGGTAAGTACAATAAGCGGCACTCTTGAATAGAAAGCCTCAATGACGGCTGGGTAATAGTTTGCAGCGGCTGTACCTGACGTACAAAGAAGTCCGACTGGTTCTTTTAGGGCCTTAGCCAAACCAAGGGCAAAAAAAGCAGCCGAACGCTCATCCACATTAATATGAATTTCAATATCAGGATGTTCCACCAGCAACAAAGCCAGGGGTGTGGATCGTGAACCAGGGCTCACCACCACATGCTTCACCTTATTTTGTGCCAGCTCATCGACGAATGAAGCAGCATAAGCTGTCAATGCATCTCGGTCATTCATTAAGATTTCCTCCTAAAGCACTTAACATCGGATTGAATTTAATCCCCGTTTCCCGGTATTCACTTTCGGGAGTCGAATCTTCCACTACTCCGCAGCCGGCAAAGAGCGATGCCTCATTATTCTGTATTAGTGCAGAACGTATCCCAACAGCGAATTCCCCGTTTCCATACGTATCCACCCAGCCTAAGGGACCCGCATAAAAGCCACGTTCCAGACCTTCCATTTCCCGAATTCGGACAACGGCCTTTTCTTTGGGAAGTCCTCCCATAGCAGGTGTTGGGTGGAGATTCTCGACAAATTCAAAAATCG
This sequence comes from Peribacillus sp. NPDC055009, assembly GCF_053608705.1. NCBI lineage: Bacteria > Bacillati > Bacillota > Bacilli > Caryophanales > Bacillaceae > Peribacillus > Peribacillus sp. NPDC055009. Next base: position 147,708 of record NZ_JBSGVZ010000011.1, read on the forward strand.
TGACACCTTCCTTTGATATACCCCGGACCGGTGTGTACAAATGCTGGATATGACGGTTTTTCATAAGTGTCGGTCGGGCCGGGACCACCACCTTTTCGCATACTGAATCAAAGGCATTGGATATCATCGAAACGACATATTGATGTTCTTGTAAATTCTTTTCGTCATGAAGCAATTCTTCACCAAGACAAACATCTTCCTGCTCATCTTTTCCTCGTCCCATCGATCCAGCAAGACAGGTAGAAAAAACTTCATTTCCCTGTTTCTTAATCAAACGTTCAGGGGTGGCACCCACAAAACAGTCACCACCAGCCTCCAAACTGAAAATATAACTCAATGGCTGCTCAGCAATCAATTGTTCAAGCACTTTCCCTGAATCGATGGAACGTTCAAAACCAAGTCGAAGCTCCCTTGCCAAAACGATTTTGTCGAGATCTGTCGTCTTGATTTCCTGAACAGCCTCTGCGACCGTCCGCTTCCATTCCTCAGGTTCGACTTCCCTCTGCATAACCAGGGAATTTGCTCCCAATCCATTGCCATCCAAGCTTTCGAAAAGGAAAGCTTCCCGTTCATTTATCATATCTATGAAGAGTTTTTCTGAATCATCAGGCGAACAAAGTAAGTTTGTCGTTAAGTAAGCTTGTTTCCCCACTATTGACAGCATGAAGGCAGGTATATAAAAAAGGTTGTCCCCGAACTGATTCCAAAGGAGCGTACTGTCAGTTTCATAATCAAAAGAAAAGCCCCCAAACAGTAAAGGACCTGTCGCTTCTACATCGGTCACCCCTGTTTTGACAGCATTATTCTGCAGTTTGATCCAGCTCTTTTCGACTTCTCTATAACGTTCGGCATTCGATGCCGCTTTGAGTTTCTTAACATTGCCTAAACCGGTGATGGTTATTTCCTTTGCAGGGTCCTCCCAGAAAAAGCGTTCACCCGCGTACCGTTCTCTTCCAGCTTGATAAAATGAAAGGGGGTTGTTGCATTTAATCTTCTTAATATGACTGAATAGAACTTGATCATTCAAGTCCTTCGCCTTTTGTATAGCTGAAGCCAGTCCCTGAAACTGTTCAGTTTCCTCTGAGATAGCCAAAAAAATCCCCCCAAATGTACATTTTAAAAGCTTTTTAACCTATTTAAAGATACACCTCACTAGAACCCCATGTCAATAAAACGCCCCTTTACCGAACGATTCTTTCCTGCTTTTTTCCTTATTATATGAATCTTAGCGAATGTAGAGAAATACCCTGGATTTTGGAAATGGATCATCCAGGAATTCCAGTTATCGCCCTTACCCACTTTTCCTGCATTTATTAGGATAACCTTTTGTGCAACATTTCAATATTTGTTATAATTTCGAGAGAACCAATAATGATTTTGAGGAGAGAAATAATGCAAACAGAATACGATGGACTTCCCCTTAAACGGACCTGGAAGATTTGGTGGGAGTTAATACGTCCACATACACTAACCGCAGCTTTTGTCCCAGTCTTACTTGGAACTGTGATTGCACTTTTGGAAGATGGAGTGAATTGGTTACTCTTCGCTGCCATGATGATTGCCAGTATTCTGATTCAAGCTGCAACCAATTTATTCAATGAATACTACGATTTCAAGAGAGGCTTGGATACGGAGGAATCCGTAGGCATCGGCGGCGGGATCGTCCGTCATGGGATGACCCCCAAACTAATCATGAGCTTGGCCCTATGCATGTATGCCATAGCCTTGATAATTGGAATCTATATCTGTGCCGCATCATCTTGGTGGCTTGCTGCAGTAGGACTGGTTTGCATGCTTGTCGGCTATCTTTATACAGGCGGTCCCCTGCCCATTTCATATACACCATTCGGGGAACTTTTTTCTGGATTGTTCATGGGCTTTTTGATAATCTTGATCGCCTTTTTCATTCAAACCGGTGATGTTTCTTCAATAGCCATCTTAATTGCCATTCCAAGTGGGATTTTGGTTGGGCTGATCAACTTATCCAATAACCTACGTGACCATGATGGAGATAAGGCTCATGGGCGCAAAACGATGCCTGTAGTGATGGGCAGGAAAAACGCCCTGACATTCATGGCAATCATGTTCGCCTTCTCTTATCTATGGCTTGTTGGGCTAGTCCTTACCGGAAGCGTAACGGCGTGGATTCTCCTTGCCTTCCTTAGCATACCGAAGGCCATGGCCGCAATCAAAGGCTTCGTAGGCAAAACGCAGCCGATCACGATGGTCCCGGCAATGAAAGCCACGGCCCAAACGAACACCTTCTTTGGCTTACTCATGGCCATTGGATTATTCATCAGCTATCTTATATAATCTCCGAGGACTGAGCTCATCCGCTCAGTCCTTTTTTCTATCTTCCGTTGCATATTGTTTTCCTATACTCCAATTCGGGTAATAGATAATACAACCATCTTACCAATATAAAATGAGATTTGGACTTTAGAAGGAGTGAATCGGATATGGCAACGAAACAACAAACGCAAAAATTAAAAAAGGAACTGCTTCAAGAAAAAATTGAGTTAAGTAGTAGAATTCAAAATGATGAACAATCCGTTCTGGATAAAAGCCAGACGGAATCCGTAGGGGAATTATCATCTTATGATAATCATCCTGCTGACCTAGGAACCGAATTATTCGAGATGGAACGGAATCAAGCACTCGATGAGCATGCACAATCAGAAATGGAGAAAATCGAGGAAGCATTAAAAGCATTGGAAGAAGGCTCGTATGGCCAGTGTAAAACCTGCAATAGGGAAATCCCCATCGAGAGGCTTGAAGCGATCCCAAGCACCCTCTACTGTGTCGAGCATGCCCCGGAAGGTCCTAATACACAAGAGCGACCAGTGGAAGAGGATATATTGATTCCATCCAAGGGTGATCATTTTGAAAACCGTAATGGAAATGAAATAGTGGATAAAGAGGATAGCTTTGGTGAAGTCGCCAAATTCGGTACATCCGAAACGCCATCTGATTACACCGGCGATCATGACAATTATAATGACCTTTATAAAACCGAAGATGAAACGGATGGATTTCCAGAAGACTATGAAGGATTTGCAGCAAATGATATCGAAGGAAAAAATAGGGTGGATATACCGAACAAAAAGCAAAAGGAATATGAAGATACATTAGAAGAAGAAAATATCGATTCCCAGCTTGGGGACATCCCTTATAAACAAAAAGATAGTTATATCAATGAAAAGAAATGAAAAAAAGAAGCATACATGAATGTATGCTTCCTTTTTTGTTATGACCCGTACGGGATTCGAACCCGTGTTACCGCCGTGAAAGGGCGGTGTCTTAACCGCTTGACCAACGGGCCAAATGGCGGAGAAGGAGGGATTTGAACCCTCGCGCCGCTCGCGCGACCTACACCCTTAGCAGGGGCGCCTCTTCAGCCTCTTGAGTACTTCCCCATGGCTCCGCAGGTAGGACTCGAACCTACGACCGTTCGGTTAACAGCCGAATGCTCTACCACTGAGCTACTGCGGAACAATATGAATATGGTGGGCCTAAATGGACTCGAACCATCGACCTCACGCTTATCAGGCGTGCGCTCTAACCAGCTGAGCTATAGGCCCATATTTGGAGCGGGTGAAGGGAATCGAACCCTCATCATCAGCTTGGAAGGCTGAGGTTTTACCACTAAACTACACCCGCGAAATGGGGCGACTGATGGGAATCGAACCCACGAATGCCTGAACCACAATCAGGTGCGTTAACCACTTCGCCACAACCGCCGTAATATGAAAGATATGGTGGCTCAGGACGGAATCGAACCGCCGACACAAGGATTTTCAGTCCTTTGCTCTACCGACTGAGCTACTGAGCCACATTTGTATTAAATTTAAAAAATGGCGGTCCCGACGGGAATCGAACCCGCGATCTCCTGCGTGACAGGCAGGCATGTTAACCGCTACACCACGGGACCTAATAATTGCGGGGACAGGATTTGAACCTGCGACCTTCGGGTTATGAGCCCGACGAGCTACCGGACTGCTCCACCCCGCGACGGTAATAATGAAACGATTTGCATCAAGTTTTCGTGTATATCGTTTTTTCGCTTCCTCTATGTAAGGTTGTTTAAAAACAACTTGCTGCTTTTTTTAAAAAATGGAGGAGGTAGAGGGATTCGAACCCCCGCGGGATTTGACTCCCCTGTCGGTTTTCAAGACCGATCCCTTCAGCCGAACTTGGGTATACCTCCACGGCATTAAAAAATGAATATGGTGGACCTTGTAGGACTCGAACCTACGACCGGACGGTTATGAGCCGTCTGCTCTAACCAGCTGAGCTAAAGGTCCTTATATTTATTGGTAGCGGCGGAGGGGATCGAACCCCCGACCTCACGGGTATGAACCGTACGCTCTAGCCAGCTGAGCTACACCGCCAATATAATATAAGTATCTGATTGAAAAATGGTGGAGCCTAGCGGGATCGAACCGCTGACCTCCTGCGTGCAAGGCAGGCGCTCTCCCAGCTGAGCTAAGGCCCCATTCATTAAAAATCACGTGGTCGGGAAGACAGGATTCGAACCTGCGACCCCTTGGTCCCAAACCAAGTGCTCTACCAAGCTGAGCTACTTCCCGCAATAAACATGGTGCGCCCGGCGGGAGTCGAACCTACAACCTTCTGATTCGTAGTCAGATGCTCTATCCAATTGAGCTACGGGCGCATATTAAGATGGTGCCGAGGACCGGAATCGAACCGGTACGGTAGTCACCTACCGCAGGATTTTAAGTCCTGTGCGTCTGCCAGTTCCGCCACCCCGGCACATACGAAAAGTGGAGCGGAAGACGGGATTCGAACCCGCGACCCCAACCTTGGCAAGGTTGTATTCTACCACTGAACTACTTCCGCATGTAAGATGCGGGTGAAGGGACTTGAACCCCCACGCCTTGCGGCGCCAGATCCTAAGTCTGGTGCGTCTGCCAATTCCGCCACACCCGCATATAAAATGGTGAGCCATGAAGGATTCGAACCTTCGACCCTCTGATTAAAAGTCAGATGCTCTACCAACTGAGCTAATGGCTCGTGCTTGTACTATCTTAAAATGGTGCCGGCAAGAGGACTTGAACCCCCAACCTACTGATTACAAGTCAGTTGCTCTACCAGTTGAGCTACACCGGCAGGTGTAAAAATGGTGGAGGATGACGGGATCGAACCGCCGACCCTCTGCTTGTAAGGCAGATGCTCTCCCAGCTGAGCTAATCCTCCATATGAAACCTGCTTGGCGACGTCCTACTCTCACAGGGGGAAACCCCCAACTACCATCGGCGCTGAAGAGCTTAACTGCCGTGTTCGGAATGGGAACGGGTGTGAC
>NZ_JBSGVZ010000012.1:0-139132 GCF_053608705.1 Peribacillus sp. NPDC055009
CATTTAAAATTAATATTATAACATTTTAAATACTTAAAAAATTCAATGAAAATAAAAATCGAAAGGGGAAACTTATGGTAACAACCCAGGAAGAGAAATTAGAGGTACTACAAACAAGGTTGCAGGATTTCATCCAAAATGAATTGCTTCCATATGAACAGGAGCATGGATTGAACGCTGAAGAGGATATCCCGATGGAAGCGATACAATGGGCAAGGAAACGATCCAGGGAATTGGGGTTTTATGGTATTAACCTCCCTGAAACATATGGCGGACAAGATGTTAGTTTAAAAGGCTTATGCATGTTCAAGGAAGAATTGGCCCGTTCCGGAGCGGTTTTATGGGGGCAGGTTATCGGTGAGATTGGCGGGCCGCTAAGAATTGGCCAGATGTTGGAAAGTTTTACACCTGAGCAAATAGAAAAATATGTGATGCCCGTTGTGACGGGAGATGCGAGCTGCTGCTTTGCCCTTACAGAACCAAATGCTGGATCAGATGCCTTCGCTATCGAAACAACAGCCGTTAAAGACGGAAATGATTATATATTAAACGGAAAGAAACATTTTATCAGTGCGGCCCCCTATGCTGATTTCGCCATTGTCATAGCGAAAGAATCCGGGAAAGGAGAAAAAGAAAGAATCACTGCTTTCTTAGTTGATAAAAAAACATCCCAACATCCGGGGTTTGAACTAGGAGACATTCAAGTTCCCCTATCAGGAGAACGCATACATGCTGAATTGAATTTCAATCAATGTCGAGTGCCTGCCGCCAATATAATCGGAGAACCAGGAAAAGGTTTGCTGCTCGGATTGAAAAGAATAAACACAAATCGCGCTTCCCATGCCGCCGGCTTTATCGGAATGGCCCAACACCTTCTCGATTTATCTATTGAACATGCCAAAACGCGAGTCCAACATGGCCGGCCCATCGGTGACTTCCAGGCAATTCAGCATATGCTCGCAGATATGGCGACGGAAATCTACGCAGCAAGGTGCATGGTCTATGATGTGGTTGGAAAAGTTGATCAAGGAAAAGAGGATCGAGCCGGCACATCCATGGCTAAGCTGTTTGCTTCAGAAGTAAATTGCCGTGTGGCTGACAAGGCTGTCCAAATCTTTGGCTCCAAAGGCTTGGTAAAAGGGCATCCAGTAGAAAAAATGTACAGGAGTGCACGGATGTACCGTATTCTGAGCGGAACCTCAGAAATTCAAAAAAATACAATTGCCAAAGCATTATTAAAAGGGTAAAACCTTTTTCGGGGGAGGATATATACATGCTGCATAAGTTGACATTTCAGTCACTGTTGAATAAAGGAATGAAACGATTCGGCGAACTGCCGGCTATTACCTTGTTGCCAGCCGGGGAAACGATAACCTACGACGAGTTATGGAAGAAAACAGAACTTATCACAACGTATCTACTTCGTTTAGGTGCAGGAAGGGGTGTCCGCATAGCGACCATCATTCCAAACAGTTTAGAAAGTGTGATGTTTGGTTTGGCCATCCAGCAATGTGGAGCAACCTTGGTGCCATTAAGTGAAAAACTGGGGAAAAGAGAAATACAATTCATTTTAAAGGAAGCAAAACCAGAAGTGGTCATAATAGCTACACAGACACACTTTGACACCTTCTTTGAGTATTTGGAAGAAATGAAGAAGGAAGATGTCCATGTTATTGGGCTCCCAGGCTTTCATATTAATTATCCGGAGGAGTTTGAACTGTTTAAATGGCCCGGCGAAATAAATAATCTAGACTTGCCATTAGCTGAAGAGGAAGACATTGCCCTTCTGTCATATACAGGCGGGACAACGGGTACACCCAAAGGCGTCATGCATTCCCAGAAAGGACTCGGCGCCGCCATACTTTCTGCATCTATCGAAGACCCGCTGGATGACCGTGACCGGGTATTGCTAAGTACGCCCATTGTGCATTCAGCCGGTTCATTACTTTGGAGATCCCTTGTTTCGGGCGTCCATGTCTATGTGATGGGTTCATTCGACGCTGCAGCATTCATACAGGCGATAAAGGAACATGAAATAACGACGACATTCATGGTACCGACCATGTTATACAGGCTCCTTGACCAGACAAAGAAGATGGAATATGATATGAGCTCCATGCGTAATATCTTTTACGGCGCGTCACCAATTTCTCAAAAGCGCCTTAAAGAAGCTTTTGAAGTATTCGGGCCTATCATGCGCCAGCAATACGGCATGACTGAATGCAATATTGTCATTGCCAGACTATCGAAGAGCGCTCATGTATGGGCTTATCATAACAATTCGGAAATTCTGAAAAGCTGTGGGAAACCATGCATTCTTACCGAAGTTCGACTGATTGATGAAGATGGAAATGATGTAAAACCAACTGAGCTTGGAGAAATTATCGTAAAATCACCAGCCATGATGGTAGGCTATTATCAAAGACCGGATCTTACCCAAGAATACATCCGTGATGGCTGGTTCTACACGGGGGATATTGGTAAATGGGATGAAAGCGGTTACCTTTATATTGTGGATAGGAAGAAAGATATGATCATTACGGGCGGGATGAACGTATATTCTTCAGAAGTTGAGCGAGTGGTGAACCAGCACCCTTCTGTTGCATTAAGCGCTTGCATAGGCGTTCCCCATCCAGATTGGGGAGAAGTAGTGTGTGTCGTGGTATCATTGCGAGAAGGATCGAACTGTACTAGTGAGGAATTAATTGATTTCTGCAAACAAAGAACCTCTAAGTATATGGTTCCTAAAATAGCCTATTTTCTTGATAAGTTCCCTTTAACGCCGATTGGAAAAATAGATAAAAAAGAATTAAGAAAGATGTTTTCACAAGGGATTCTAACCATTTAGGAGAGGCAGGAGAAGTGTATCATAACAGACTTATTTTCAACATTGAGACCTACAGAAAACTAGAAAATATAAGATAGACACAAATTATTTTAAGTTGCATCATAATTCATACGTGAATAGGAAATTTAGGTATATATTCCCGAAAGAATATTTTCGCACCAGAACCCTTAATAATAAAAAGACGACTCCAATTTTATGAAAATAAATTGGAGTCGTCTTTTTTACTACTAAATTAAATACCACTAAAAAACGAAAGTTTTCAGTGGCCTCAATTTTTTCAAGTGTGTATTTTGATTTTAACTTTTAGATCCCGTTTGATGATTTAATTTTTTAACTCCTTCTTGAAGGGCTGGCAAGTAGATTTCTAATAATTTCTTTTTATCTGTTCGGATGACCTGGGTAGAAACATTTACTGCGGCTATCGTTGCCCCCTGCCAATTGATAATGGGCATTGAAATGGAGCGGAGTCCTTCCTCTAGTTCTTCATCACCTAACGCATAACCCCGTGACCTGGTCATGGCCAGGTCTTCCTCGAATTTTTCATAAGTGGTGATTGTATTTTGGGTAAAGGCTTCGATATTGGTGATTCCCCAAATTTTTTTCCTTTCGTTTTCGGGTAACCAGGCAACAAGTGCTTTTCCTAATGAGGTTGCATAATAAGGCAACCTTGAACCGACCTTCAAGTTTGCCCCGACGATCCTTTTAGCTGCATTTACTCTGGAAACATAGACAACTTCTGCCCCATCCAGAATGGCCAGATTTGTTGATTCCTTTACAGTGGCAGAGATAGATTCCAAGATTGGTTGAGCAAGATCCGGTAAATTCAATGTTTGTAAATAATGGACCGCTAAATCCAAAACCTTAGGGCTGAGTTGAAATCTATTGTCTTCTATTAACCTTAAATAACCAAGGTCGACAAGGGTTAATGCAAAGCGTCTAACTGTCGCTTTATTAATGCCTGTCCGCTCTGCAAGTTCCCGAAGAGAAAGACTAGCAGAACTTGAATCAAAAGCTTTTAACACTTCAAATCCTTTTGCGACTGATTGGACGAAATAAGATGATTGTTCCGTTTCATTATCCATTACGAACTTCCTCCTGAAAATAAAGAATATTTATAGTAATTGTTAGAAAATATAAACAATTAGGTTGACTTCTTAACAAAAGATAATTATGATTATCCCAAGATGCACTATATGTACAAGCTGTACGAATAGTGTACATCCATAATTGAATTTATACAACTCTTATTTTAAATTTTTTTCATTGAATATGTAAGGGATTACATTACGTGGAAGAGGAGGCTTTAAGCTACATTGAATAAGATCATTACTGCATCAGAAGCTGTTTCGTATATAAAAGATGGAGACACCGTCGCTGTAGGAGGTTTTGGGTTGGTAGGATGCCCTCTTAACTTGGTGGAAGCATTGGCTGAATATCCAGTTTCCGATTTAACGATCATTAGCAATAACCTAGGGGAACCCGGAGGAAAAGGTCTAGGTAAGATTCTACTCCAAAATAAAATAAAAAAAGGGATAGGTTCATATTTTACGAGTAATATGGATGCCGTCCGTTACGTCAAGCAAGGCATCTTGGAAGTGGAGCTGGTTCCGCAGGGGACATTAGGCGAAAGGTTACGAGCAGCAGGTGCCGGTATAGGTGGATTTTATACTCGAACGTCAGCAGGGACACTTATAGGAGAAAATAAAGAGTCACGCGTGATTAATGGAAAAGAATATGTTTTAGAGTTACCGTTATTTGCTGATGTGGCTTTAGTGAAGGCTAAAAAAGCAGATAGGTTGGGTAATTTAATCTATTCAAAAACAGCTCGGAACTTTAACCCTGATATGGCTAGTGCAGCAAAAATAACTATAGTTGAAGTGGAGGAGATTGTTGAAATGGGCAAGATATCTCCCGAGGAAATCATAACGCCTCATTTGTTCGTGGATTTTATAGTGGAAAGGAGAAATTGACCGAAGATGTCGTCACTTACTATTAAAGAAATGATAGCCAAAAGGGTTGCTATGGAAATAAAAGAGGGAACAATCGTCAATTTAGGGATCGGCATTCCGACCATGGTTGCTAACTATATACCCGAAAATAAATCAGTATACCTTCATACCGAAAATGGGCTCCTTGGAGTAGGTCCTTCGCCAGAAAAAGGGAAGGAAGACCCTGAAATCATAAATGCCGGGAAATTACCGGTCACCGCACAAAAAGGTGCTGCTTATTTTTCATCCTCCGAATCATTCGCGATGATTCGCGGCGGACATGTTGATACAGTCGTTTTAGGAGCCCTTCAAGTCAGTGAAACAGGAGATTTAGCAAACTGGGCTGTACCGGGAAAGGATATTTTAGGAGTTGGTGGAGCAATGGATTTAGTCGTGGGTGCAAAGGAAGTCATCATTGCAACTCAGCATTGCACGAGAGAGGGTAATCCGAAAATTGTCAATCACTGCGATATTCCACTAACAGCCCAAGGTGTTGTATCGACATTAATATCTGAATATGCAGTTTTTCGATTTAAAGATAATGAAATGATTTTAGAAGAGTTAGACAAGGGGTGTACGATAGAGAAATTAAAAGAAATCACACCTGCAAATTTTATAATTTCACCAAGTTTGAAAGCGTATTCAGTCGAATGAATTAACAATCCGGAGGTATTATAATGGATCATGAATTTGTAATTGTTAGCGCAAACCGTACAGCCATTGGTAGAGTTGGCGGACGATTAAAAGATATACCGGCTGGAAATCTAGCTGCAACAACCATTAAAGATGCGATTGAGCGTGCTGGGCTAGCACCTGAGCAGATCAATGAAGTAATTTTTGGTGAGGTACGGCAGTCCACTGAATCATCTAATCTAGCACGTGTTGCTGCATTAAGAGCTGGTATTCCCCATGAGGCCTCTGCTTTCACAGTAAACCGACTTTGTGCTTCAGGCATTCAGGCTGTTGTATCGGGGGTTCAGCACTTAGCATTTAATCCGGATGATATTGTTGTTGCCGGCGGAGCGGAAAATATGAGTAGAGCCCCCATTTATTTAAGAAATTCACGATATGGAGAAGGAAATCCTTACCTTGTTGATTCTAATCTTGAAAATGGCCAGCAGCCAATCGAAGTTTTTGGAAAAGACTTAGGTATGGGGGTTACAGCTGAAAACGTTGCGGAAAAATATAATATTTCCCGTGAGGATCAGGATGCATTTGCCTTGGAAAGCCAGAATCGGGCAAAATTAGCAATTGAGTCTGAATCCTTCAAATCGCAAATTGTTCCGATTGAAATAAAAACTAGAAAAAACGCATCGATTTTCCAAATAGACGAGCACCCAAGAGACACAACCTTAGAAAAATTAACCCAATTGAAACCAGTCTTTAAAAAGGATGGAACTGTCACAGCGGGTAATGCCTGTGGCCGTAATGATGGAGCGAGTTCCTTAGTTTTAATGACTCGAGAAAAGGCTTCCAACATAGGTGTCAAACCCATTGCCAAAATCGTTAACTGGTCTACAGCCGGTGTCGATCCACGATATATGGGAATCGGTCCAGTTCCCGCAATCGAAAAACTTTTGAAAAAAACTGGTCTGAAGGTTGAGGATATAGGGCTGTTTGAATTGAATGAGGCTTTCGCTTCGCAATCACTTGCCGTGATACGTGAAGCAAAGCTGGATCCGGATAAAATCAATGTAAATGGTGGGGCTATCGCATTAGGTCATCCATTAGGCGCAACTGGAGCGATAATCATAACGAAATTAATTCATGAAATGCAAAAACGACAAGAAAGATACGGGATAGCGACTCTATGTATTGGCGGAGGTCAGGGCATGGCTATTTTATTAGAATTAGCCTAAGACGATTCTAAATGAATGAACTACATTAAATAAATATATTTTGGACATTTACGATCTGAGGAGGCATTACATGGAGACAGAACTTAATAAGCCACAGCTCAAAATTCCACCAGCTACGATGGGGGAAAAATTAAGACAGGTTGGACCAGGTATAGTTGTCGCTGCCACAGGTGTAGGAACTGCTGATTTGATAACATCTATCGTTATTGGAACGTCTTTTGGAATGACCTTTGTATGGGCCATTATTGTCGGTGCAATTTTGAAATACTTTTTAAATGAAGGTGTAGGACGCTGGTATTTGGCAACTGGACAAACCATGATTGATGGCTGGCATTCATTAGGGAAATGGGCAACAGGTTATTTTGGTATCTACTCAGTCATTTGGGGATTTATCTATGGAGCAGCTGCAGCATCGACTTCAGCATTGGCCATGCACGCCATGTTTCCAATCATGCCGCTTTGGGCTTGGGCTATCGTCCATTCGATTCTAGGCTTCGGTCTCGTTTGGACAGGCCGTTATCTGCTGTTTGAACGTGTAATGACAGTTTTAATAGGTGTTATGTTTGTAACGATTATCGGTACAGCGATTCTTTTCCTACCTAGCTTAGGAGATTTCGCAATCGGATTCGTTCCTAGAGTTCCAGAAGGCTCATTCATTTTAATGCTAGGCTTGATTGGTGGAGTTGGTGGAACAATCACTATGGCTTCCTATGGTTATTGGTTAAGTGAAAAAAGCTGGAGTGGAAAAGGTTGGATTTCCATGATGAGAACAGATACCAAGGTTGCCTATACATTAACAGCTATTTTTACATTGGCTGCATTGATAATCGGTGCTCAATTTCTTGCGGGTACAGGTGTCAGCATCCGTGATGATCAAGGGCTTATCCAACTTGCCGAAATGCTTGGGGCGGAGTTTGGCACACCTATGCGTTGGTTATTCTTAATTGCATTTTGGTCTGCAGCTTTCTCTTCCTTACTTGGGGTTTGGAATGGGGTTCCGTATCTTTTTGCTGATTTTGTCAAAACGATACGCAAGAAAAAGGCTCCAGGAAAACAGGCTGTATCAGAAACGGAACCTGCTTATCGTGCCTATCTAACCTGGCTGACATTCCCTCCGATGATTTTGTTTTATTTCGGAAAACCCGTCGAGTTAATCATCATATATGGAGCTTTAGGAGCATTATTTATGCCATTCCTGGCGATCTCCCTGATTTTATTATTAAACTCGAAAAAGGTAGATAAAGAGTTTAGGAACAAAGCGGTTCCTAATTTGGTTTTAACGGCTTGTCTCATCATGTTCATCTATTTAGGGGTTAACGAACTTATTGAAATTTTTACGAAATAATAGGTAAAGGCTGTGGGGAATCTTCTTCCTGATAGCCTTTATTTTTCCCTTTAGCTGGTCAGTCTCACTTTCATACGAAGGTTTTTTTACCCCCAAATCTCCTTTTCGCTGCCCCGTAAAAGCATATGTGCTTTACACCTTCACGGAAAAGCTGATAGTCATCGAAAATAATTATATTAAAGAAGGATTTCTAGCAAACATATTCAATCCAAAAGTAGCTGTGTTTTTAAGTTTTTTACCCTAATTTATATCCAGCAGACAAGCACATAGCTTTTACTTTAGAGTTTGGAATGGTATTTCTTTTATATGCCATTAATTAAAGAATTATATGCCTTCATGTAAAATGAAAAATTGAGAAAATCGATGGAGATGATCTGTGTTCATTCCTTTAATGAAATATGGATCTATGATTTAGTGCATTTAACGGTAGTTTAAAATGGAGTTGCATTTTTTAGGCAGAAGGAATAGACTTGAATAAAATTTAATGTTACGGGAGTCTGTGGAATCAGGCTGAGAGTATGACTAACTGTTGTAGACCGTTTGAACCTGTTGGGTAATGCCAGCGTAGGGATTGTGACTAGAGGACCACTATGCACTTTGCTTACGCAAAGTGCTTTTTTATTTTCTATGAAAGGATGTATTCGAGATGAATCATTATACTGTCGTTGAGCAAGAGGGGGGAGTTTATCTGTGAGCTTTCCTGATCTGAGCTTATGAAGGAGATACATAATAGCTCCAAGTAAGGCAGATGTATTTAATGTCCTTAGGGAGTTTAAAAACTGATGAGTATAGGGAGGCTGTTTAAGTCTCTCTTTTTGTTTGGATTTTGGGAACTGAAATGCTCCTTTTTTTATTAGTCTCTGCCTACTGATTTTACGATAGGCACAGCAAAATCTTTTTTGTTTTTCAATTTAAACAGTACCCGCTTAGTATTTTTATAATGATGGTGATAAAAATAGAAAATAACTTCCGTTGGGAATGAATGTTAAATGAAGTGAGGAAGTATGATTATTATCTAAAGGAAATGATACTGAAATATTATGTTCTTCGATTGATTACACCAATTCATGAATGAAAAAAATGGAGTGTTAGGATATAATATATTATTGTATTGGAGATTCATTGTGGAATTTCCTTTTTTTTACGGGCTTCTTTTGTTTATCTTCTCGATGCACGGGGAAATAAATTATAGTTGTATATGTTTTTATAATAATAATCAGAGTTAAGTAGAGGGGTTTGTTTTAATGGAATTCTTAGAAAAATTTATTAGTGAGGCTAATGGTGTGTTATGGTCTTCCATATTGATCATCATGTTGGTTGGATTGGGTCTTTATTTTAGCATCCGCACGAAGTTTGTCCAATTCAGAATGGTAGGGGAAATGTTCAGGCTTTTGGGAGAAGGGGCCACTGCGGATAAAAAAGGTGTAACATCCTTTCAGGCATTTTGCATAAGCACGGCATCGCGGGTAGGAACGGGTAACCTTGCAGGTGTTGCCATCGCGATCACGACGGGCGGACCTGGAGCCGTTTTCTGGATGTGGTTAATAGCACTGATCGGATCTGCTTCCGCATTCATTGAAAGTACACTTGCTCAAATCTATAAGGTCAAGGATGGGGATGCATTCCGCGGAGGTCCTGCGTATTATATGGAAAAAGCATTGAATGCCCGTTGGATGGGGATCACTTTCGCTGTGTTGATTTCGCTTACATTTGGACTAGCTTTCAACTCGGTACAAGCCAATACGATTACGAGCGCATTCAATGAATCGTTTGGGATTGAAAAGTGGGTTACGGCAATCATCTTGGCTATGGTCACGGCTGTCATCATTTTTGGCGGGATCAAAATGGTTGCAAAGGTCTCTGAAGTAATCGTCCCGATCATGGCAGGAGCCTATGTGATAGTGGCATTGATTATCATCATCATGAACATTACCGAGTTACCTGGTGTCTTTGCTTTGATCTTTCAAAGTGCATTTGATGGAATAAAAGAAGTGGCTGGCGGAGTTCTGGGAGCAGCCATGATGCAGGGAATCAAGCGCGGCCTATTTTCAAATGAAGCCGGGATGGGTAGTGCACCAAATGCTGGTGCCACGGCTGACGTCAGTCATCCCGTCAAGCAAGGTCTCATTCAGTCTCTAGGTGTTTTTGTCGATACGCTCATCATTTGCAGCTCGACAGCCTTCATCATTTTGTTTTCAGGTCTTTATACATCTAAGGAAACGGATGGTATCGTCCTAACCCAAAATGCCCTCGGAACGGCATTGGGATCTTGGGCGGGTATTTTCCTTGCCATTATCGTACTGCTATTCGCCTTTAGTTCGATTGTTGGCAACTATTATTATGGAGAGTCGAACATCGGCTTCATCAATGAAAATAAGGTTTGGCTGAATGTCTATCGTATCGCAGTCGTAGGGATGGTGATATTCGGTTCGCTTGCATCACTGGATTTTGTTTGGGGACTGGCTGACTTGCTGATGGCCCTTATGGCCATTATCAACCTGATCGCCATAGCTTTACTTGGAAAGATTGCTTTTGCTGCACTGGCGGATTATCAAAAGCAAAAGAAAAGTGGGAAAAATCCAGTCTTCCATGTGAACAATATTGAAGGTTTGAAGAATGTGGAATGCTGGGGTGATCCATCAGATAATGTGGATGTGAAGAAGGAGGCATAAGCTCTCAGTAAGCTTACATGTTAAGTCCCTGAAAGGGGATTTTACTTGTAAGCTTTTTCTTTGCCTTTTTCCTCCTTTTTTAACATTATTGAATATTGCTTCGTTTTTTACACAAAATACCTTTGACTTTAATACTGTTGTCAAAATGTTTGGACATTTTAAAAAATAGGAGTGAATAAAATGGATAGCAAGCAATCAAAAAATGAATCTTCAGAAGTTGCCGGAAGAATATATGATGTCAGCGATTATAAACGGGAAGATCCTTTATCCTCTGGACTGGCCAGAACCCACGAACAAGTCTCGGATACTTATGCGGAAGGCGAAATAAAGGCAGTCATTGATGATGTAAACGGAAGAGATATTGAAATTGCAAAAGAAAGATCTAAAGAAGAAAGGTAATAAAATTTGTTTTTTTAGGAACAAGAATTATCGCCTGCTATTTTTTAGATATCGGTTTGATCCCCTAGCTTCTGATGAAGCAAGAGCTAGGGGAAATTAATTAATAAATTCTTTCTGTCTCCAACTTTTGAAGCAATTCTTCCTTCGTTCTTGGGAAAAGGTCCCTTTCTGCAGGGTTCCTTGATTGAAGAAGGGCTTGAAACATTTCAAATACCCACGGTTTCTCCAGATGTGCCTGCAGCAAAACGTCTTCTTCATGGAAAACGGAAATAGGGTTCCCTTGATATATGACCTTACCATCGTTCATGACAACAACTTCATCAGCCCATTGATAAGCTAAATTAACATCATGAGTTGATAGGATAATCGTTTTGTCAGGGTGGTGGATACTGTCCAGCAGAGCCATGATCTGTCTTGAGAAATAAGGATCCAATCCAGCGGTAGGTTCGTCCAAGAGCCAGACATCGGGCTCCATGGCGAGTATCCCCGCAATGGCGACACGTTTTTTTTGCCCAAGGCTCAAAAAATGGGTAGGTTTGTCTTTCAGTTCCGTTACTTCCGTTTGGGCCATTGCCCAATTTACTTTCTCTTGAACCTTAATTCTATCCCATCCTAAATTCATCGGTCCAAACGATATATCCTGTTGTACATTAGCGGAAAAGAGCTGAGAGTCGGGATCTTGAAAAACGATCCCGACTTGCTTTCGTAATGATAATAATGATTTACGGTCATATTTCATTTTTTTGCCCTTAAATCTGATTGTTCCTGCTGTAGGTTGTAAAAGACCATTTAAATGGAGGAATAAAGTCGATTTGCCGGCACCATTATTGCCTAATAATGCAATCTTTTTACCCTGTTGAATCGTTAGCGACAGATCGTTTAAAGCGAACGTTCCATCTGCGAATTGATGGGTGAGGCCTTCTATATGAAAAATATGCTCGTCCATTGTTGGGTTGCCTCCAATTTACAAATATCCATTAATAAAGATTAAGCTTCCTAATATTACTATCGCGATCAGCCAATTGCGTGAGGAATAGGTGTAAGTATCCTCGAGATAGGAAAGGTTCTCCTGATAGCCTCTTGCGTTCATGGCCATCGTCAATTGCCCAGAGCGCTGCAATACTCCTAAAAATAAAGACGAGATTAGTAATCCGAGAGATTGTATGCCTTTCCTTAATGAAACATACCCTAGCCGTGAAGCTTGTGCTTGATGAATGGCCAAAGCTGTATCTAAAAAAATAAAGATGAAGCGATAAGTCAATTCTATTAAATCAATCAATAAGGAAGGCACTTTTAGTTTTCGCAACACGGATAGGATGACGGTAATGGGTGTAGTTAAGGTAAGGAAATATAAACAGCTGATACTGCCGAATACAACAGTGATCAAATTGGACACTGTACCGACGCTGTCATCGCTGATGAATATTTGCCAGTTCCCGACCTTCCAGGACCACCATATATTCGATATCGAAGTAAATTCGCTTGTGAAAGAAAAAAGGATGGTAATTGTTCCAGATAGTATAAAAAATCCTGGCAATAGAAGTAATTTCAGATAATAGGAAAGCGGGATTTTTGCCGCAAAAATGATTAAAGCGCTCATCACCGTAAAAGTGATGAGCGAAACGGTCATATCCCTTACCGTTAACGAAAACAGCAAAAGGGAAAGTGCAAAAACCATCTTTTCCAACGGATGAACATCCTTTAGCCCATTGAAATAGGCATATTTATCAATGAGTAACATGCTTCGATTTTTCTGTCAATTCTTGTTTGGTTTGCTTATTCCTTTGTCTCATCACGCCAATGAAGTATCCAATGAAACCGGCTCCGATTGCAGCTTGAAGCGCAAATAATAAGCTTTCGGTTTCTGCACCTGGCGGCTCCCATATACTGTTGAACCATGGCTTGTATTCCGGATGGATCTTAGTGATGGCTTCCTCAGCTTCGCCGTCGGCACCGCCAAATTCCGTTCCTTGTTGGGTGATTAACGGTATGGTTGCAAGAATGACAACCAGGAAAAGCAGCAGTAGACTTTTTTTCATATTAACGGGCCTCCTTAGAAAAAACTCGCAGCAATTTCAATTCACCTAGATTGTATTTTTTCAAGAAATTCATTACGACGACTGTCAATAACCCCTCACTGATTGCCAAGGGAATTTGGGTCAGGGCAAAAATACCTGCAAATTTACTGAAAGAGGCCATGAATCCTCCTACCTCGGAAGGAAAAGCAAGAGCAAGTTGAACGGAAGTGACCACATAGGTTCCTAAATCTCCAAAAGCAGCTGCCAAGAAAACGGCAAGTGAAAAAGACCACCCCAATTTAGTTGCGCCCTTGAAGACAAAGTAAGCAATGAACGGTCCGCAAACGGCCATGGAAAATGCATTGGCCCCTAATGTCGTCAATCCTCCGTGAGCCAGTAAAACAGCTTGAAATAACAGAACGATGGAGCCAACGACACTCATGGCCAATGGTCCGAATAATATGGAACCCAAACCAACTCCGGTAGGGTGTGAAGAACTTCCCGTAACGGAAGGAATCTTTAGGGCCGATAAAATAAATACAAATGCGCCCGATAGGCCAAGTATCATTTTTGTTTCTGGATTTTCCCTAACTTTGGACCTAATGGACCGGTAACCTAAGATTAAAAATGGAAACGTCACGGCCCACCAGAATATAGCCCATTCAATGGGTAAAAAGCCCTCCATGATATGCATGGCCATTGCCCGGTTCGGGATAAAAAGCAATAAGATGACAAAATAAATAATTTTCCAATTGGTTCTTTTCATTCTTTCTCCTTTCAATACTTTTAAATTTTTCTGATCAATCTTGAGAAGAAAAGCGGCGCCCAACATAAAAAGCACTTCTCTCAAAGGAAAGAAGTGCGTAATGAACAGGAATTTTGCAGCATGAAGCAATCATGGGCCATTCTGCCTGATCCGCACGCCCATCCTCGTAGGCTGAAACAGTTTCACGTTTCATGGCAGGTCTCCTGGCTTTGGTTCATCATCCCATTACATCCTTCCCATCTCATTTGACAGTGGATTAAAGTTAAAGTAATAGGACTTCCCTTTACAGTGGCGGGACCGCTCCGGATTTTCACCGGCTTCCCTTTTAAGTTGAATTCCGAGAAATTCAACACCATAAAACTTATGTAATTATTTTGAAAATTCTCGTATAGTGTACCATAAAGAAATAATTTCAGCTACACTATCTTTTTTTTCGGGACGGATTTTGTTGCAAGGAAAGGATTTTAACTGGTTTTACACTATTAAACTTTTCTAAACAGTCGGAATAAACTATTGAATTTTGATAAAGTTGTTATATGATAGATTAAGTTAGTTAGAAATGTATAATAAAACCAAATATTTCATTTTAAAAGTGCCCTTGTGTGAATAAGCAAGGGATAATAGGGAAATCGGTGA
This sequence comes from Peribacillus sp. NPDC055009, assembly GCF_053608705.1. Classification (NCBI taxonomy): domain Bacteria; kingdom Bacillati; phylum Bacillota; class Bacilli; order Caryophanales; family Bacillaceae; genus Peribacillus; species Peribacillus sp. NPDC055009. The sequence continues at coordinate 14,532 of NZ_JBSGVZ010000012.1, forward strand.
AAATCCGATGCAGCCCCCGCTACTGTAAACGCTGATGAAATTGTCGATAGCCACTGGCATGATGCCGGGAAGGGACAAAGTAAAATGAAGCGTAAGCCAGGAAACCTGCTTTTAAAATTGCATGATACTTTTCGGAGGGAAAGGTAGAAGGACTATGACGATTTTGGAAGGATTTGGCATGTTTGCCTTTGGCTTCTCATTCATATAGTTTTTTTAAAACCTTGACTCTAATGTTAAGGTTTTTTATTTTGCCTTTTCCCTGAACTCAGGAGGAAGAAGATGACTACTTGGAACTTGATGGGTACAAATACGCATCTGTTGATTTGTAATGGGAGCAGCTGCATGAAAAAGGGCGGGGAAGAAGTAACCCAAGCGATTCGCGATGAAATTACTTCAAAGGGACTTGATTTGAAAATCCATACAACCAGGACACGCTGTAACGGAAGATGTAAGGATGCCTGCGTTGTGATTGCCTATCCCCAAGGAAACTGGTATCGAGTGGAAACGCCTGAATTCGGTCGGCAGATCGTCAGTAATATCGATGATGGTGAATTTGTTCCACAGATGATCTATCAATTCAATGATGGGGAAATGACCCCTAATCCAGATTTTCCTGCTCATACGGGTATTTCAAAGAACAAAGCGTAAAAGGAGATGTCTTAATGAGTACAAACGGTAAATTATTCGTCGTGGGTTTTGGGCCCGGGAATTTTGAACACATTACCAAACGTGCCGTCGAAGCCCTTCAAGAAAGTGACTACATCATTGGTTATAAAACTTATGTTGAACTCATTCAGGGACTGCTTACAGATCAAACGATCATTAGTACGGGGATGACTGAAGAAGTATCACGTGCACAGGAAGCAGTGAAACAAGCGGAGCTGGGAAAGAAAGTGGCGGTGATTTCCAGTGGGGATGCCGGAGTTTACGGGATGGCAGGGTTGGTTTATGAAGTATTGATTGAGAAAGGCTGGAAAGAAGAAACTGGAGTGGGCATTGAAGTCATTCCTGGCATTTCTGCAATCAACTCATGTGCGTCTTTACTCGGGGCACCAGTCATGCACGATTCGTGTACGATCAGCCTCAGTGATCATTTAACTCCTTGGGAACTGATCGCTAAAAGGGTTGAAGCAGCTGCAATGGCAGACTTTGTCATTGCACTTTATAATCCGCGCAGCGGCAGGCGGACCCGGCAAATTGTTGAAACACAGAAAATTCTCCTTCGCTACCGCTCGCCGGATACACCTGTCGGGTTGGTGAAAAGTGCTTATCGCGATAGGCAGGATATTGTCATAACCAATTTGCAGGATATGTTGAATCACGATATTGGAATGTTGACCACCGTCATTATCGGTAATTCATCCACCTTTTTATATGATGACAAAATCATCACACCAAGAGGCTATCAGAGAAAATATACTTTGAATTCGGAAAAGCAAACATTGAAGCCGCATCAGCGACTGCAAAAAGAAGCGGAACCGTGGGCATTAGATCAAGAGACCTTAACCGAGTCCGCTGGAGGAGTTGGATTACTTACAAAAGCACCAGAAAAGAAGCCAGCTTCCTTTGAAATGGCAATGGAGGCCCTGTCAAGAGTCAAGGGTCAAACCGTTAAGCAATCCATTCAGCCGATTGTTCAGCAAAAAATGGAGTCGGTATTCGAACTTGCCGTTAGTCCAGGTGTGGCGAATAAACAATTCACTCCCAAACAAATGATGACACTTGCGGAAGTTGTTGGGGAAAAGGGAACGATGGAATACACGCCAAATCATAAAATCGTCTTAAAGATTCCGACAACGGATCCGGAAGTCATAACGGGGAAATTGCAATCAGCAAACTTTCTTTTGTCGCCGATTGGAGATGTACTGACATTAAAAGCCTGTGATTTCTGTGATGGTGAAAAAGCGGAATCCATTCCTTATGCGGACGAAATACACCGGGTGCTTGGCGGAATGAAAATGCCCAAGGAACTGAACATCGGTTTTAATGGGTGTGGGATGGCTTGTTATAGTGCTGTGATGGATGATATCGGGATTGTCTTCCGAAAAGGGAAGTTCGACTTATTTCTTGGAGCTAAACCGGTTGGAAGAACAGCCCATCCGGGTCAGCCGGTGGCGGAAGGCATTGAACCGGAACAGCTTGTTGAACTGATTACGGACATTGTCGGGGAGTATAAGCAAAATGCCCATCCAAATGAGCGGCTTTTTAAATACTTCAAACGTTCGAAAAAGATACAGAATTTTTCTTATCAGGACATCGCTCCCAAAATAAACATAGAGCCTGCGCCTTGTGAAGACTAATCTAGAGGAGGAAAGTAAATGAAAGCAGTTTTGTTCGTAGGACACGGAAGCCGGTTGGCTTCGGGAAATGAAGAAGTCCGTCATTTTATTAAGAATATGATTCCGGCAATGGACGAGCGTTTCATGGTGGAAACGTGCTTCTTGGAATTTGCGGCACCGAATATATCCGAAGGAATTGATAATTGTGTAAAACGAGGGGCTACTGAAGTTATCGTCATACCGATCATTTTGTTGCATGCAGGACATTCGAAATTACATATCCCAGCTGAAATAGAGGATGGGAAAACCAAGTATCCAGAAGTGAAATTCACATATGGCCAAACGATCGGGGTCCACCATGATGTATTGACGATCCTGACAGACCGTCTTGAGGAAGCGGGATTCGATACGACCTCTGAACATTCTGAGACAGCGATATTGCTAATTGGCCGAGGTGGCAGTGATGCTGATGCCAATAGTGATATATATAAAATTTCACGATTATTATGGGAAAAATTAAGCGTTAAATGGGTCGAAACAGCCTTCATGGGTGTAACGGACCCTCACGTTGATGAAGGTATTGAACGATGCATACGATTAGGGGCAAAAAAAATAGTGATGCTGCCATATTTCCTCTTCACTGGGGTGTTGATGGAAAGAATGGAGGATATGCTGAAAGGCTATCAAGAGCAATATCATGATCGAGAATTCATTTTGGCAAAGTATTTTGGATATCATCCAACCTTACAGAACATTCTGCAAGAACGAGTAATCGAAGCCAGTGAAGGAAGGTCAAGCGGGGCGCGTGATTTGGAAAACTATCGTAAACATGTCGAGGAACATGGACATGCTCACCATCATCACCATCACGACCACGATCACGACCATGATCACCATCACGACCACGATCACGACCATGATCATCACCACGATCATGATGGGCAAGCGGTGGGGACATCAAAATGATTTTGTTCTTGGCGGGTACAAGTGATGCAAGGGAATTAGCGATTGAGATGCAGCAGGTGGGGTTCAAGGTTTTGGCAACTGTTGTAACCGAATCGGCGGCTAAGAGTTTGCAAGATTCAGGGATTTCCACCCGGATTGGCCGGTTATCTGCAGAAGATATGACATCTTTAATCTCTGCAAAAGGTTTTCAGGCTGTAGTCGATGCAAGTCACCCATTTGCCGAAGAAGCATCCAAAAACGCCCTTATCGGAGCAAAGGCAGCAAATGTTCCTTATATTCGTTATGAGCGTGAAAGTCAACGGTTTCAGAATGATAAATTGATAGTTGTCCGTGATTATGAGGAAGCTGCCAAGCTTGCCGCTGCAAAACGGGGAGTCATCATGCTCACGACCGGAAGTAAAACACTATCCGTGTTCGCAAAAGAATTGGTAGGGCTCGAGAATACCAGAGTCATAGCAAGAATGCTGCCACGCATGGACAATATGGAAAAATGTGCACAGTTGGGCATCGAACAAAAAAATATCGTTGCGATTCAAGGGCCGTTTTCCAAAGAATTGAATAAAGCTCTATATGAACAATATGGGGTCACATTGATGATAACGAAAGAAAGCGGCAAGGTCGGTGCGGTTGATGAGAAATTGGAAGCCGCGTTGGAATGTGGAATTGAGACAATCATGATATCTCGACCAGATGTTGACTATCAGAATGTTCATTCCAGTTTTGAACATGTCATTGCCGAGTTGAATAATCAGTTAAATGAAAAATAGGAGGAATGCAAGATGGATTTTAAAACGGATTTTAAACCACTAACGGTAGACCCTGACAAAATATATGATTATAGTTTTTCAATCATTGCTGAAGAAATGGGCAATCATGATTTTTCTGAAGATGAATGGAAGATCGTCCGCCGGGTCATTCATGCTTCAGCGGATTTTGAATTGGGAAGAAGTGTAATCATCCATCCAAATGCCATTCAAGCTGGTGTGGAAGCCATTCGCAAAGGCAGACATGTTATTGCGGATGTGCAAATGATTGAGAGCGGTACAGGCAAAAAACGATTTCAAAAACACGGCGGGGACGTTCATTGCTATATTTCGGATCCGGATGTGATGGTCGAGGCAAAACGTTTGAATACGACAAGGGCGATCATTTCGATGCAAAAAGCGGTAAAGGAAAATGAAGGGGGCATTTATGCGATTGGCAATGCACCTACCGCTTTACTAGAGCTCATTCGTCTTATTAAAGAGGGGATTGCAAAACCGGACTTAATCATTGGAATGCCTGTTGGATTTGTTTCTGCAGCAGAATCGAAAGAGGAACTGGCTAAGATCACAGAAGTGCCATTCATTACGAATATTGGCCGAAAAGGTGGAAGTACTGTCACTGTTGCAGCATTGAACGCGATTTCCCTTTTAGCTGATAGTTAAAAAACATGGAAAAGAAAGTGAAAAAAGACCCCTCACAAATGCGTCATGGATATACGACGGGAGCATGTTCGACAGCCGTGACCAAAGCGGCATTGACCGCTTTGATCACGGGGGATGCACTAGAGGAGGCAACCATTTCCTTGCCAATCGGCCGAGATGCCACTTTCACTATTGAGAAATATGAAATATCGGAAAATGCGGTTAGTGCAGAAACGATTAAAGATGCCGGAGATGATCCCGATGCCACACATTTGGCCCATATTATCTCTACTGTCAGCTGGTCGGATGCACCTGGGATTATATTGGATGGAGGGACCGGAGTTGGTCGTGTTACCAAACCCGGACTTCCCGTTCCAGTTGGAGAAGCGGCGATTAATCCTGTACCGCGCAAGATGATTTTAACCACTGTGCAACAAACACTGGAAGAATTTAAGATCAATAGAGGTGTGAAGGTCGTCATCTCCGTGCCAGCAGGTGAAGAAATAGCGAAAAAAACATTAAATGGCCGCTTGGGGATTGTAGGAGGAATTTCCATTTTGGGAACAAGGGGCACTGTCGTCCCTTTTTCCAGTTCCGCCTATATGGCAAGTATCGTCCAGGCTATCAGTGTCGCCAAAGCTAGCGGGTGTGAGCATCTTGTCTTAACGACTGGCGGGCGCAGTGAAAAGTATGCCATGGGCCTTCTCCAGGATTTACCTGAGGAAGCCTTTATTGAAATGGGTGACTTTGTGGGCTTCTCACTTAAGCAATGTAAGAGGCAGGGAATTAAAAAGGTCTCACTGGTCGGCATGATGGGTAAATTCTCCAAAGTGGCCCAAGGTGTGATGATGGTGCATTCAAAAAGTGCCCCGGTCGACTTTGGTTTTCTATCGGAAATTGCCCAAAGCGTCGGAGCTGATGATGATCTTGTTCTTGAAATCAAGAATGCAAACACAGCGTCACAAGTCGGGGATATGATGTCAGCCATTAATAATTTTGACTTTTTTAATAAATTATGTGAATCCTGCTGTCACTCTGCCATTAACCAAGTGAAGGGTGGCATTGAAATGGAAACGGCGATTTATTCGTTGAAAGGACAATTATTGGGAAGGGCTGTTGGAATTGAGTCAATCGATGAAATTAATCGGGATAGGGGATAACGGTCAGGAAAGCTTACTGCCTCAATATGCCCAATGGATAGAAGAAAGTGAAGTGCTGGTCGGAGGTGAGCGGGTCTTATCCTTCTTTCCGAACTATTCTGGCAAAAAGATTATCATAAAGGGCGGTTTGAAAACAATTGTAGAACAACTGCAGGAGGAAACTCGCCCAACTGTGGTTTTAGCTTCCGGTGACCCAATGTTTTATGGAATGGGAGGTTATCTTTCCAGCAAAATCAACATGGAGGTTTACCCATATTTCAGTTCAATTCAGCTTGCTTTTGCAAAAATGGGGGAAAGCTGGCAAGATGCCTTCCTCGTTAGCATTCATGGACGCAGCATGAAAGGGCTGGCCCAAAGGATTGATGGGAAAGCGAAAGTTGCCTTGCTTACTGACAGCGAAAATAGCCCTAATCAACTGGCTAAATATCTCCTTGCATTCGGAATGACGGAATACCGGGCATTTGTGGCTGAAAATCTTCAAGGGGAAACGGAAACATCAGGTTGGTATGAACTTGATGAAATGATGGAGCGGGAATTCTCCCCGTTGAACGTCGTCATTTTGAAAAGGAAATCAGAAGGTCCAAGCTGGTCATTGGGGATAGAAGATGAAGAATTTTCACAACGGAAGCCTGATAAAGGCCTCATTACCAAAAAGGAAATCCGGGTATTAAGCCTGCATGCATTGAAGCTAAAGAAAAACAGTATAGTTTGGGATGTTGGGACGTGTACGGGCTCAATGGCAATTGAAGCGGCCAAGCTTGCATCCGAAGGCCAAATTTTCGCAATTGAAAAAAATGAGCCTGATTTAGATAACTGTTATCAAAACCAACGTAAATTCCGTACCGATATAACGGCGATTCATGGTAAAGCACCGCAGGGATTGGAAAATTTTCCTGATCCTGATGCGATCTTCATTGGCGGGACTGGCGGCGAAATGGGAGAGCTGATCAATACTTGCTGCAATCGGTTAAAAGAAGGCGGCAGGATCGTTCTGAATGCTGCGACGATTGAGAATCTTTACCGGGCTAATGAAGCATTTGCGGAAGCTGGTTTTCACACTTCCATCATGCATGCGCAAATCTCCAGAAGTAAGCCAATATTGGGAATGAACAGATTTGTACCGCTTAATCCGGTTTATATCATTACTGCACAACGAAAGGAAGACATGAATGAGTAATCTTGGTACATTATATGGCCTTGGCGTAGGCCCGGGCGATCCAGAGCTAATTACAGTAAAGGCATTTCGCGTGATTCAGGAATCTCCGGTCATTGCGTATCCCAAAAAAAGAAAAGGGAGTAAAAGCTACGCACATCGCATTGTTGAAGTTTACATTCGTCCTGAAGAAAAGGATATGCTGGGCCTTGTTTTTCCGATGACGAAAGATAAAGCCATTTTGGATCGGGAATGGAACGGAACGGTTGAAAAGGTTTGGCAAAAATTAAATGAAGGAAAAGATGTGGCTTTCGTAACGGAAGGCGATCCGCTTTTATATAGTACGTTCATACATATGATGAAATTGATGCAGGAGTTGCATCCTGAAGTCGAAATCAAGACAGTCCCGGGCATTTCTTCCTTTAATGGATCAGCGTCAAGGCTGGGCATCGCTTTGGCTGATGGTGATGATCATGTTGCGATAGTTCCTGCAAGGGATGACTATGAAGCGATGAAGAAGGCGATCGAAGACCATGATGCCGTTGTGTTCATCAAAGTGGCAAAGGTCATCGATTTAATGATTACCGTTTTAAAAGATTTGGACTTGCTTGAAAAGGCCTCGGTCGTAACCAAAGTCACTTCCGATGAAGAAGTGATTTGGAAAGTGAGTGAATTGGAAGGACTTGAACTAGAATACTTAACATTGATGGTGGTGAGAAAATGAAGATATATATTGTAGGTGCTGGCCCAGGTGACCCGGATTTGATTACTGTAAAAGGATTGAACATTCTCCAAACGGCTGATGTTATTTTATATACGGATTCATTAGTGAATGAAGAATTGATTGCTAAGGCAAAACCCGATGCCGAGGTGCTGAAAACGGCTGGAATGCATTTGGAGGAAATTGTTGGCATCATGGTTGAGCGTGTTAAAGAAGGAAAGATGGTTGCTAGAATTCATACTGGGGATCCTGCCATGTATGGTGCAATCATGGAACAAATTGTCCTATTGAAGAAAGAGGGTATCGGTTATGAGGTGATTCCTGGCGTGAGTTCGGTGTTCGCCTCAGCAGCGGCAATAGGAGCAGAGCTGACCATCCCTGATTTAACCCAGACACTTATATTAACGAGGGCTGAAGGACGTACGCCTGTTCCGGAATTTGAGAAGTTACGTGATTTGGCAAGTCATCACTGTACGATTGCCCTTTTCTTGAGTGCAACCTTGACCAAAAAAATCGTTAAAGAACTCCAGGAAGCCGGTTGGAAGGATGATACACCGGTTGCAGTCATTCAAAGGGCAACATGGCCGGACCAAAAAATCGTCCGCACTACGTTAGTGAACTTAGATGATGATATGCGTCAAAATGGCATCCGCAAACATGCGATGATTTTGGCTGGATGGGCTTTGGACCCTGCCATCCATGATAAAGATGAATACCGTTCCAAACTATATGATGCGAGTTTTACCCACGGTTTCAGAAAAGGTGTTAAACCATGATCATTGAATTGAAAGAAGCGGAACTTGCTCCCATTAAACGGTCCCACACTTATGCGATCGTAGCGATTACAAAGCATGGTGTCGAGCTGGCGCGAAAATTACATACCGTTTTTTCGAATTCCGATCTATATTACATGAGCAAGTTTGAAAAAGGGGACGAAGAGCATAAACAGATCCAGCTTTTTTCGGGCAGTGTCCGTATGCTATTGCCAGCCTTATTCAAGGAATATAAGGGAATCATTTTAATTATTTCACTCGGGGCAGTCGTGAGGATGATTGCACCAATTTTGAAGGATAAGAAAACGGATCCAGGTGTCGTAGTCATTGATGATAAAGGGGAAAATGTTATCAGTGTACTGTCAGGGCATCTGGGAGGGGCAAATGAACTGACTAAGGAAGTTGCTGCAGCCCTTGATGCAAGAGCTATAATCACCACGGCTTCGGATGTACAAAAAACGATTCCTGTCGACTTATTCGGCCAGCGCTTCGGCTGGATTTGGGATTCCGCAGAAAAATTGACGCCAGTAAGTGCGTCCGTAGTAAATGAAGAGCATGTTGCCGTTGTACAGGAATCAGGTGAACGGAACTGGTGGTCTTATGATACGGCATTACCTGAACGAATTATCATATACCCATCCATTGAAGAAGCGCTTCAAGCAAAGCCGCAAGCAGCGCTGGTCGTGACTCACCGCATGCTTAAGCAGTCGGAAATGAGAATCCTGGAAAATGGAATCGTATATCGTCCAAAGGTCATTGCTCTTGGTATCGGGTGCAATAGGGGAACGGCGGCGGCTGAAATTGAGCAGGTGATTGCAGAAACACTAGCCGATTTATCATTTTCATTAAAAAGCGTTAAGGCGATCTGTACAATTTCCTTAAAGAAAGACGAACTTGGCTTGATTGAAGTAGTTGAAAAATATGGCTGGGAATTCGTGCATTATGAACCGGAAGAGCTTAATCATGCCAAAATCGAAGCGCCATCGGATACAGTATATAAATACACGGGTGCATATGGTGTGAGTGAACCGGCTGTGAGGATCTATACTAAAGCTGAACAATTGGAGCTGGTTAAGAAAAAATCGGGGAACGTAACCATATCAGTTGGGATCATTCCTTTTTAAGAGGGAGAAAAAATATGAACGATAGAAGATTGGTAATTGCAGGTACCGGAAGCGGTGTCGGTAAAACGACATTGACCATCGGAATCATGGCAGCCCTCCAGAAGAAAGGCTATACCGTTCAAGGGTTCAAATGTGGTCCTGACTATATTGATCCTACTTATCATACAGCAGTTACAGGACGGGTTTCACGCAATCTTGACAGTTGGATGTTTGAACATGACACTGTTCGAGAAATTCTTAATAAAGCAGGTGCCGGGGCTGATATATCGATCATCGAAGGAGTCATGGGCTTCTTCGATGGCAAAAGTCCTTTAGCCAATACAGGATCGACGGCTGAAATCAGCATCATCACGCAAAGTCCTGTCCTGTTGGTAGTCAACTGTGCCAGCATGGCACGGAGTGCAGCTGCCATCGTAAAAGGATTTCAGGACTTTTCGACCGGCCCGAACATCATTGGGGTCATTGCCAATCAAGTGGGAAGTGCAGGTCATTACAAAATTGTCAAATCAGCCATTGAGCAAGAATGCGATGTACCGGTGCTCGGTTATATGAAGCGGGAATTGGATATTGATATTCCAAGCCGTCATTTAGGTTTAATTCCTGCTATTGAACGCGGGGAACTAAATCCGTTTTTCGATAAGCTCGCACAATTAGTCATGGAAACGATCGATATCGAGCAGTTGTACCGTTTGTCAAAGACAACCTCCGTTACCAGTGGAAACTCAAATATTTTTCAACCCAAAAATGAAAAGGACGTATGCATTGCCGTTGCAAAAGATGCAGCCTTCAATTTTTATTATCAGGAGAACCTTGAGCTGCTAGAAGCATATGGGGCGAACATCAAGTATTTTTCTCCATTAAAAGGGGATGAAGTACCATTGGATGCTGATGGTTTATATCTTGGAGGCGGTTTTCCTGAGGAATTTGCAGCTGAACTTTCCGGTAACGTGGAAGCTATCATATCCATCAGAAGCTCCATTGAAAAGGGGATGCCGACTCTTGCGGAATGTGGCGGTTTCATGTTTTTGAGCAAATCGATTGAAACAACTTCCGGAGAAACGCATCAGATGGCAGGAATGATACCGGGCCGGATTAAAATGCAGAAAAAGCTTGCAGCACTTGGGTATCGTGAAATCACAGGAACTCCAGGCAATTTTTTGATTAATGAAATGGAGCAGGCAAAAGGTCATGAATTCCACTACTCGACATTTGAAGCGGATGCTGATCTTACACATGCTTATGAATCCAAAGGCAGATTCGGTTCGAAACAAGAGGGGTGTGTATTGGGCAACCTTGTTGCGGGGTATACCCACTTTCATTTTGCTTCCAATCCAACACTTGCAAAGAACTGGATCAATGCTTGCTTAAAACAAAAAAACAAATCTGCCCATGAAACTATCAACTAGTAAAATGTATTTTTTGAAGCTTAAGAGGAGGCGCGAGCATGAAACCGGGAAAAGTTCATCTGGTCGGTGCGGGTCCCGGAGATCCGAAATTGATTACGGTATATGGACTGGAATGTATCCAAAAGGCGGATGTCATTGCATATGACAGGCTTGTCAATCCAGAACTATTAAACTATGCAAAAGAAGGTGCAGAACTGGTGTATTGCGGGAAATCACCAGGGAAACATCATCTCATTCAAAATGAAATACATGAACTTTTAGTGGAAAAAGCTTTACAGGGGAAAAACGTCACCCGTCTGAAGGGGGGAGATCCATTTGTCTTTGGGCGGGGCGGTGAGGAAGCGGAAATACTGGCTGCTAACGGGATTGAATATGATATCGTCCCAGGAATCACAGCGGGAATCGCAGCACCGGCTTATGCGGGCATCCCGGTGACCCACCGTGATCATGCTTCAAGTTATGCGATTGTGACAGGCCATGGCCGTGATTACAAGGGGCAGGATAACCTGAATTGGCATGCATTGGCTCAGGGCATCGATACCATCGCCTTTTATATGGGAATAGGTAATATGCCGTTTATCTGTGAAAAATTGATAGAGCATGGCAGGGACGGCAATACGCCAGTGGCTGTCATAGAATGGGGCACGACTGATAAACAAAGGACGATTACCGGTACTTTGAATTCGATTTCTTTTAAGGCTATAAAAGAAGAAATTCAAAATCCATCAATCTTTCTAGTAGGGGATGTCGTCCAATTAAGAGAAAAAATCCAATGGTTTGAAAGAGTGATTGATTCAGAGTCCATAATTGAAGGGAATGAGTCGGAATGTCCATCATTCAAGAATTGAAGGAACGCCGGGCAATAAGGAATTACGAAGAAAAAGAAGTGGAAGACGAAAAAATCAGGCAGCTATTGGAAGCGGCTACCTATGCCCCTAACGATCGATTGCGTGAACCTTGGAGTTTTTATGTAATCAAGGGAGAAGCGAAGCAACGTTATGAAAGATTGGCAGAAAGGTATTTACATGAACGCTTCCCAACCAAACCAAAGTTGATTGAAAGTTCACTGGAAGTTGTAAAGACGACACCGCTTATCATTGTCGTGACTTCCGATATTTTGCCTGATGATCCAGATTCATCCGAAGACAATGTATTCGCTTCTTGTTGTGCCGTCCATTCGATGTGGCTTGCCGCAAAAGAACTTGGTCTCGGATTCGTTTGGCGCACTAGAGGAGTGGGTCTAGTCAGGGATGAACGCCTGCACGAATTTATCGGTTCACCGGAAAACAAAAAAGTGATCGGCACCATTTTTGTCGGATACCCTAAAGGCGATCAACCGGTTCCAGCTACTAAAAGGACTTCATACATAGAAAAAACAGTTTGGCTATGAAGGTAGGTGAGTGAGTGGCACGCAGAGGATTAATGCTTATTTATACAGGAAACGGGAAAGGGAAGACGACTGCTTCATTAGGGGTGACTTTGAGGGCAATCGGCAGAGGAATGAATGTCAAATACCTTCAGTTCATAAAATCTCCAGAGCGTACTTATGGGGAAGCATTGGCTTTGAGAAAATTAGGAGTTGAAATGGAGCAGCTAGGTATTGGTTTTACATGGACCAAAACACCAGAAGAGCATCGCAACGCCTTATCGTTAGCATGGGAAAAGGCGAAACTGGCACTTACTGATCCGGATATTGATTTACTTGTTTTGGATGAGTTGAACAATGCGTTAGCGATTTCCAAATTCCCGATTGAAGATGTCTTGCCATTGGCTGAAATCATCGATGCAATTCGAAATCGTCCCGCTCATATGCATATAGTCATTACCGGCAGGGATGCAAGGCCAGAGCTTATGGAAATGGCCGATTTGGTTTCAACGATTGAGGCGACCAAGCATTATTATGACGAGGGCATCGGCGCTGTCAAAGGATTAGAGTTTTAAGGGGGTGAGCGTAATGAAGGCACGATCCATCATGATACAAGGGACGTCGTCTGATGTAGGGAAAAGTTTGATTTGTACGGCATTTTGCCGGGTATTTTCCAATAAAGGATTACGTGTCGTCCCATTCAAATCACAAAACATGGCTTTGAATTCTTATGTAACATTGGATGGCGGTGAAATCGGACGGGCTCAGGGAGTACAGGCGGAAGCAGCACGGATCACGGCAACGACCGATATGAATCCGATATTACTGAAACCGAAGCAGGATATGGTTTCGGAAGTCATCGTGCACGGAAAGCATTTCCTTGATATGAATGCAAAAAGCTATCGGTCCCAATTTGTCCAGGAAGCCATGCCCATCATCCGTAAATCGGTCGAAAAACTTCAAGAAGACTATGACATCATCGTACTTGAAGGGGCAGGAAGTCCGGCTGAAATTAACCTGAAGGACCGGGATATAGCGAATATGCGAATGGCTAAACTCACGGATGCGGCTGTCATTTTGGTGGCCGATATTGATCGTGGTGGAGTATTTGCGTCCATCATCGGCACACTTGCTTTATTGGATCAAGATGAACGAGATAGTGTAAAGGGGATCATCATCAATAAATTTCGTGGCATGCGTGAATTGTTGGACGATGGTATTGAATGGGTGGAAAAGGAAACCGGGATTCCGGTTCTCGGGGTGCTGCCCTATCTTGACGTGAATATTGAAGCGGAAGATTCACTTGCCCTCTCTTCCTTACGTTTTAAAAAACCTAAAAAGGCTGAGTTTCCGATCGATGTAGCCGTCTTGAGATTTCCGCGGATCTCCAACTTTACAGATGTGGATCCTTTTTTTGATGAACCCGGAGTAGGTGTCCGCCTGGTAAGCAGTGTCCATGAGTTAGGTAATCCCGATCTGCTTATTTTGCCTGGTACAAAAAACACGATGGAAGATTTAGAGTGGTTGAATCGTATGGGGTTGGATCGGGCCATCAATGAACTGCGGAAACAAGGAACGATGATATTTGGCATATGCGGCGGTTTTCAAATGCTAGGGACTAAACTTTTCGATCCTGACGCGGTCGAAGGTGACGGTGAGAACGCAGATGGGCTCTCGCTTCTTCCGGTGGAAACCGTATTTCAAGCAGAGAAGAAAACGGTACAAATGGAAGGTGTCCTTTCTGCCGGGATAATGGAAGGTCAAATGAATCTTAACGGTTTCGAAATACATTTAGGCAGAACGACATTGAAGTCGCAAGTAAGGCCCTTTCTTTTATTGAAGGATGGAAGAGAGGATGGAGCCATTTCCAATGACAACAAGGTAATGGGAACATATCTTCATGGGATATTCCATAATCGCCTGTTCACTAGATTACTAGTTAACCAAATTCGACGGAACAAGGGGTTGGAAGAAGTGAAGGAAAACGTCCAAAGCGACTCGGAGCGCAGGGAGGAAGCGTACAATCTCTTGGCATCCCATTTGGAGGAAAACATTGATATGGATACCATCTATCAATGGCTGCAGCTGGAAACTGCAGAAAGTTAAAAAGGTCATTAGGTTAATGTGATCAATGCCCTTTTACCTTTAAAAAAGATCATTTTAGAGCGATAATTCCTTTTATTTAGCCATTTTAAGTGACAGAGGCATACAAGATATGTTATGTTGTCTACTCTACATACTTTATACAAAATAAAAGGATGAGGTGTTCATATGAATAAAACAGAATTAGTGAGCAGTGTTGCAGCACAAGCTGAACTGACAAAAGACGACGCAAAAAAAGTAGTGGACGCATTGTTTGAAACAATCACGGCTACACTTGCTAAAGAAGAAAAAATCCAATTAGTTGGTTTTGGTACATTTGAAGTGCGTGACCGTGCTGCCCGTACAGGAAGAAACCCGCAAACTGGCGAAGAAATACAAATTGCAGCTAGTAAAGTTCCCGCTTTTAAAGCAGGTAAGGAATTAAAAGAAGCTGTAAAATAAAAAAGTAAACAAAAAAACCTGGCGATGCGATATTCGCCAGGTTTTTTTGTTTACTGTCATGCGCTTCGAAGAACAGTAAAAGACAGTCATTTTTATTTATTTGTGCCATTATCTAACGGAGGAATTTAGGGAGTTCTCATGATCAACAATGAAAGAAGCCCACTTCATGAAGCAGTAATGGAATGTAACATAAATGAAAAAAAATTATAGTACTTATTAGTAAGGTTTATACTGTGACTATGTTAGGCTAAGTAATAACAAGTTTTAAAACCAAAATAAAAGAGGTGAAAGATATGCTGAAGAAAATAATGAAAAAAATCAAACAGCTTTCCCAAGGCAGCAGTGAGCGAAGACATGGTCATTATCGCCGAGGTAGCAGCAGCAGCAGCAGCCGAGGCTACAAAAGGTATCCCATGAGTGGAAGTGACCGCTACAAGAGAAAAGGGCGCGGCAGTAGCAGCTAATTCAGTTTCTTTGACTTCAATGCAGCCTGCAGGTCCATTGAGATTTCTTTAATATCTGAATAAGGTTCTTGGATGCTTAATAACCTGTTCAGTAAATGCACGGTTTCTTTTTCTAACGAAAGCTCTTCTGTCCAAGGAAGAGTCTTTTTACTTTTGGAGGCGTACGTCGTATAAAGTACATATAGAAGTATTTCCCCCAAGTCGTAAAAATCCTGCCTTTTCAGCTGCAACATGGATTCTTTAGTAAAATCGGCCGAATTGATCTTTTTAGACAAACCAAAGTCTATCAAAATGGGCTGATTGTTCTTTAGTAAAATATTTGGTATACGTAAATCTTGATGGGAAATGTCATGGTCATGTAGATAAGATACTAAACCGACCAGCTCATCCAGAAAAAATAGAGACTCTTTCTCATTGAATGTTATATGATTCATGAAAATATGGTCTTCCAAATTATCTCCTTCTATGAAATCCATCACAAAATAAACATTTCCCTCATGTGAAAATTTATCGTGAAATTTGGGGATGTTTTTGTGGTTTAACATTCGTAAAATGGAAATTTCATTTTCAAACTGCTTCAGCTCTTTTTTGCTGCGGCGTTTACTTTTCCGGAGTTGCTTGATCACTATATTTTCTTTTTTTTTCAAATCATTGCAAAGATAAATAATACCGTAGCTTCCTGTTCCGATTACAGCTTTTACCTCGTAACGGTAATTCAAAACCACTCCTTTTTTTAAAGGTATATCCACGAAAAATTGGTAGAACTTTCTAAATGTACGCAAAATTGAAACTTTCCTCACCACTTTCATCTATTCAAGTCAAGAACAAAAAAGTCCGTTATTAATTAAGCTGGAAATATGAATGAACATGGTTAGTTTAACACTGATTTTTGATAATGCGGTAATGAAAGTCATTTTATAATAAATATAAGAAAAACAAGAACTTTAGCATGGTCGATGAAGTGCTTAACAAACCGATGCAAGTAGCCGTCAATGCGGTTAACAAGTAATTTTAATAGTTGAATAGGGAGGGGGGCCGTCATGGGCAGTCCGGATACGGCCTTTAATCCAGTTTATCTTTCAATCTTATATCGGGAATAGGACAAATTGGCGGATCGTTAATTGGAGGGTACTTCGTTGGGAAAATAGGCCATAGAAGAGTACTTTTATCCCTCTGTGCAATGGGTACTGTTTGTTTTGTCATATTAGGTTTGACCTCAAATGCAGCAGCCTTATATATTCTGATCGCTTTTGGAGGTGCCTGTACAGTCGGCACGATGAATTTGGCTAATACGTATATATCCGAGTATTATCCCCGGGAGATAAGGTCCACCGGGATAGGTTGGGCCTTGGCTTTTGGTAGAATTGGCGCGATTGTTGCCCCGACATTAATAGGATTACTGCTGGCTGCAAACTATTCACCACAAAATGCATTCATGGCCTTCACTGTTCCGAGCATAATGGCTGCCTGGGCGTTATGTGAAAGAGAAGTATGGCAGCTATGATAAACTACAGATCGAGCAAAATATTAAAACGAAAAGCAACATCGAATGTATAATATTGTTTTTTAGAGAATAAACGAATTCACGAGTAAAGTAGCTAAACTCACGAGTAAAGCAGCAGAAATCCCAAGAAAAATCAATTTCACGAGTAAAGCAGCTGAATTTACGAGTAAACCGGCCAAATTCACGAGTAAAAGAGTAGAATTCACGAGGAAATTACGTAATGAAACCCATTGATTAAAGTGCCGTTAAACTGCCGGGTAAATGGTGTATATGCAAGATTGAAAGGTTAGTAACCCTAAATCATTAAGTTGAAAACTTTTTCTAATACGTTTGACAATTGGATTTATCGTGTTAATATAAAGGCAAATGAAATTTAATATACAATTTGTACCACTAGGGGTGCTTTAAAGGTGAAAGTTGATTTTTACCGCAGAAGCTGAGATTAAAGTATGACTTTAAGACCCTTAGAACCTGATCTGGTTTATACCAGCGTAGGGAAGTGGGGTCTGGAACAATACGTTTCTGTATTATTTCAAGTACAACCACTTTCTTTACGTTTAAGAAAGTGGTTTTTTGTTTGCAAAAAAAGGGGTGATAAAAGTTTTTTTTCGTAATATTCATTCAAAAAATATAATTTGGAGGTAATGGTCATGAAGTTTTCAGAGGAAATTCGTCAGGAAGTGGATCACATTTGGGAAGCTAGCTTTAATCACCCGTTTGTTTCAGGAATAGGAGATGGCACATTGCCATTGGAGTGTTTCCGTTTCTATGTTATGCAAGATTCCTATTATTTATCTCATTTTGCTAGGGTTCAAGCTTTAGGAGCAGTTAAAGCTACTGATTTACATACAACAAGCAGGCTTGCCGGCCATGCACAAGGAACATATGAAGCGGAGTTGAAGCTTCATGAGAATTTTTCTGAGAGATTAGGGATCACAAAAGAAGAACGGGATAATTTCAAACCAGCCCCGACCGCTTATGCTTATACTTCCCATATGTATCGTGCGGCTTATTCGGGACATTTAGGAGATGTTATTGCAGCTATCTTGCCGTGTTACTGGCTTTATTATGAAATAGGTGAAAAGCTGCAAGGGTGCATGCCGGAGGAGCCGATTTATCAAGAATGGATAGCGGCTTACGGAGGGGAGTGGTTCCGCACTTTGGTGGAAGAACAAATTGCGAGGCTTGATGAGATTGCTGAAAAAGTGACAGACGAAGATAAGGAAAGAATGAAAGAGCATTTTATCCTCAGCAGCCAATATGAATACTCATTTTGGGAAATGGCTTATCGTTTAGAGACATGGCCTGTGCATAAGGAAACACTAGAAGTATAAAGGGGAATGAAACAATGAAAAAAGGTTTGAAATTAACGGACATATTGGTCACGATCGTGATTGCGGTAGCATTTGGAATCGTTTATATCCTTTGGGGTTCGATTTATTATTCCGTTAAACCGTTAGGATTACATCTGGATCAACTTATTTATGGAATGTGGTTTATAGCTGGCCCCGTCGCCTTCTTAATTTTACGGAAACCGGGTGTGGCACTTTTGGCGGAGATAGCTGCAGCTTCCGGGGAGTTCTTCCTTGGTTCACCATGGGGGCTGACCGTACTGTTATATGGGGTGGTACAAGGTTTGTTCGCGGAACTGGTGTTCATGGCTTTCAAATATAAAAAATTCAATATGCCGGTGGCCGTTTTAGCTGCGATAGCTTCCTGCCTGGCATCAGTTATTATGGATTTTGCATACGGGGAAATAGGTGCGCTTTCAACCTGGAATCTATCGTTATTCATGATAGCGAGGTTTGTGGGTTCCATATTCTTTGCAGGTGTGACCGCTTATTATCTAGTTAAAGTCCTGGAAGCAACAGGAGTAACAAATCTTGTGCGTCCGGTTTCAAATAAAGATTATGCAGAACTGGATCAAAAGTAGAGGTTGAGGGCCATGGAACCAATCGTTTCTGTTGAAAAGTTAAGAATGAAATATCCCGGTGATGAATCTTTGATATTCAAGGACCTATCATTAACGTTTGATCAAGGAGAAAAAGTGCTATTGTTGGGGCCATCAGGTTGTGGTAAGTCGACCCTTTTACAAGTGTTAAGCGGATTGATTCCGAATTCCATCGAAGTACCGATGAAAGCGGAAAAATTGAAATGCCCTTCTTCGTGGGGGTATGTTTTTCAAGATCCTGATAGTCAGTTTTGCATGCCATTTGCCGATGAGGAAATTGCCTTCGTCCTTGAGAATCTTTCCGTCCCTAAAGAAGAAATGAAAGAGAAGATTCAAAATCATTTCCGTAAAGTAGGATTGAACCTGGGCCATACAAGTATTGAAACATTATCAGGCGGGATGAAACAGCGTCTGGCAATCGCTTCAGTATTGGCCCTTGAACCAGAAGTGATATTTTTAGATGAGCCAACCGCCATGCTTGATCCGGAAGGAACGAAAGAAATCTGGGAATTGCTGAAGGAAGTCGGACGAGACAAAACGGTTATTATCGTCGAGCATAAAATTGACCATGTTTTAGAATTCATCGAACGAATCGTGCTTTTTAACGATGATGGTCAAATCATAGCTGATGGTCCAAGAGACACCATTCTTTCACTATATAAAAATGAAATGAAGGAATATGGAATTTGGTTCCCAGGTGTTTGGGGTGAATATATACAGAATTATGCACCGATTCGGGAACACCCATTTACAGATGATTCACCTCTTATGAATGTGCAAGGCTTTAGCGGTTTTCGGAATAAAGAGGAAAAAATCAAGGTTGACGAGCTGAAGGTCCATTCAGGTGAATGGATTGTAATCAGGGGTGAGAATGGCGCGGGGAAGAGTACACTTTTGCATGCACTGATGCAGTTCATAAAAACGAATGGTAAGTATGAATTATTGGGAACACCGATTAAAAAGGTGAAAAATCCAACGGATCATATGACGTTTGTCTTTCAAAATCCTGAGTTTCAGTTCGTTGCAAATACTGTATATGAAGAGATTGCTTATTCATTGCGAATTGATAAAAGGCCGCAACAAGAAATAGATGAGAGAGTCCGCTCATTGCTTAAAGTGTTCCGCCTGGAGGAACATCGGGATAAACACCCGTTTCAATTATCAATGGGTCAAAAGCGTCGCTTAAGCGTAGCCGCCTCAATCGTAATAGACAAAAAAATCATTCTCCTGGATGAGCCAACCTTTGGCCAAGATTCGAAAAATACCTTTGCATTACTGGAATGGTTTGAGGAATATCGAAGGCGTGGAATAACAGTGATCATGGTAACTCATGACGATCATATTTCAAAAAACTTTGCAACCAGGATCTGGACGGTTAAGGATGGAAACGTAATAAGTGATGAAAACATTGTGCAATCAGGATTTGTGGAGACCAAAGTTAAAAGGAGTGTCATGTAGATGAATGATTCAAATGCAGAAACATGGCTCCATAGAATTAATCCAAGCCTTAAACTTGGTGTACTGATTGTGTTATGCATCGTGGCGTTATTCATTCATGACCTGAATTATATGATGAATATCACCATTGGCGTATTACTTTTGTTTTTGTTTTTTACCGGGCATTCGATAAAACGCATCTTACTTTTGTCGATTCCCTTTTGTTTCATTTTTATATCCACCTCTTCTGCAATGATATTATTCGGGCAAGGTGAGACGCTTTGGTTTGAGTGGGGCCTTATATCGATTACTGAAGAAAGTTTCATGAGGGGATTACTGGTAGGCTTTCGAGCTTTGTTCTTTGCGGTCCTTGGCTTAACTTTTTCCTTAACTACGAGACCAGTGAACTTGTTTTATTCGTTAATGCAGCAAGTTAAGCTTAAACCGAAATATGCCTATAGTTTCATGGCGGCATTAAGGCTGATTCCCATCATGATGGAGGAGTTCCAAACGATACGAAACGCGATGAAGGTACGCGGCTTCGAAAGGGGAAAAGGGATAAAAGCGTTATATTTTAAAATGAAAGCCTATTCCATCCCGTTGTTATCCGGAAGCATAAGACGTGCTCACCGAATCGCGGTTGCGATGGAAGCAAAGCGATTTACAGACACACGAGAACGAACATTCTATTATGAGTTTGGGTTTTCAAAAAAGGACCATGGTTTCATTTTGTATTTTATCATCCTGTTGTTGGCCGGCTTTTATCTGTCGATTCAATT
Organism: Peribacillus sp. NPDC055009; assembly: GCF_053608705.1. Lineage (NCBI taxonomy): Bacteria > Bacillati > Bacillota > Bacilli > Caryophanales > Bacillaceae > Peribacillus > Peribacillus sp. NPDC055009. The sequence goes on from NZ_JBSGVZ010000012.1 coordinate 35,565, forward strand.
CCCGTTAGTTTCTATTTGATTTTATGAGATTGTAACTTTACTTGTTAGGAGTCCTTAGTATGAATGCACATGAATTGCATATTATTTCTACTGGGAAACAGCCAATTGAAAAGTTTGTGGAAATCGCTTCAAACATTCAGGAACATGTTGATTTCTTTTATCTAAGGGAAAAGCATATGAGTGCATCGGAACTTTATCGAGCAGTGACCCTGCTACATGATAATAGGATCCCGCTTTCTAAGATCATCATTAATGATCGGGTGGATGTAGCTTGGGTACACAAAGTATTTGGTGTGCAATTGGCTTTTCATAGTTTAGGTGCGGGAGTTGTAAAAGGAGCTTTTCCAGGGATGAATGTTGGCTGTTCGATCCATTCCATGGATGAAGCGAATGCCGCATTCAGCAAAGGGGCCGATTACGCGATATATGGACATGTTTTTGAAACGGATTCAAAAATCGGCCTTCCTCCTAGGGGAGTTGAGGAGCTTCATGCAATCTCAAGAAATGTCAATCTTCCGATAATTGCGATAGGCGGAATAACACCTTTCAATTGCCAAATCGTGCTGGATGCGGGGGCACGTGGAATTGCGGTCATGTCAGGGGTTCTTGAAGCTGAAAATCCGATTGAAGCCGTTAAAGAATATTCGAAGTCTTTGGGAAAGGAGACATAAGATGAATTCCATATATGATGCAATCATTGTTGGGGGAGGAGTAATAGGTGGATCCATTGCTTTTCAATTAGCCAAACGAGGTAAAAAGGTCCTTTTATTGGAAAAAGATAGACTTGCCAGCAAAGCATCCAGTGCTGCAGCCGGGATGTTAGGGGCACAAGCCGAGTTAGATGCTGATAACCCGCTTTTTACATTGGCAAGCCGAAGCAGGGGGATGTTTCCTGCACTGGCGGAAGAATTAAAAGACATAAGTGGAATAGACATCGAATTAGTGAACAAGGGCATGTTCAAGGTGGCGCTAACGAATGATCAGGTAGCCGAGTTGAAGAACATGATTAGAGCCCAGCAAGATGCGGGACTTGAGGCTGAATGGCTATCGACTGCCGAAATAAGGAAAACGGAACCTCTTCTTTCGGATGAGATTAAAGGAGCCATGTTCATTCCTAAGGATGGACAAGTTTCAGCCACTAGGCTGTCGCTCGCTTTTACTGAATCTGCCGCTGCCCTTGGTGTAGATATAAAGGAATTTGTTCATGTCTCCGACTTAGTTACTGAAAACGGATGTGTAACTGGAGTGGTGACGAACATAGGCGCATTTTCAAGTGAAAATGTCATCGTGGCAGGTGGGGCTTGGAGTGCTTTCCTCCTTGAAAAATCAGGGATGAAACTAGACAGTTATCCTGTAAAGGGAGAGTGCTTTTCCGTCCTGACCGATCGTCCATTGCTTGAAAAAACGGTCTTCTCGCATGGCTGCTATCTTGTGCCCAAAGTAGGCGGAAGAATCATTGTCGGGGCAACGGTTAAGGCGGGCACTTTCGATCAAAAGGTAAGTCTTGACGGGATTTCTACTTTAATAGAAAGAGCAACGCAATTGCTTCCGGCGATTAAAGGAACCGAATTGGAAAAGACCTGGGCAGGTATACGCCCACAAACTGGGGACGGCTTGCCGTACTTTGGTGAACATCCGGCATGCAAAGGACTTTTCATTGCAACGGGGCACTACAGGAATGGCATCCTGCTTTCTCCAATTACAGGTGTACTTATAGCGGATATTTTAGAAAGGAAGACAAATCCCGAATGGTCCGCTTTTCGATTGGATCGTTCGATACAGACCCTTTTTTCTTAATGGAGGTGGATGAATTGGAATTGGTCATTAACGGCGAAAAAATACGGATTCCTGCCGATGAATCAACAGTTACAGGGCTTTTGCAACACTTTAATTTACATCAAAAAGTAGTGATTGTTGAATTGAATGATGAAATATTAGCAAAAGAAAGTTTAAGTGAAACACTTTTGTCAAATGGAGACAAGGTAGAGATTGTACATTTTGTAGGAGGCGGATGATTATGTTAAAGATTGGTTCGTATGAATTTTCTTCAAGATTACTATTAGGTACTGGAAAATATCCAAATTTCGATGTTCAAAAGCAATCAGTGGAGGTTTCGGGGACGGAAATATTAACATTTGCGGTCCGGAGAATGAACATTTTTGAAGCCAGCCAGCCCAATTTTTTAGAAAAGCTTGATTTGAAAAAGTACACACTCCTTCCCAATACAGCAGGAGCTAAAACAGCCAAGGAAGCAGTGCGCATAGCCCATCTAGCAAAGGCATCTGGCTTATGTGACATGATTAAGGTAGAAGTCATTGGCTGTCAAAAAACTTTGCTGCCTGATCCGATTGAAACATTGAAAGCTGCTGAAGAATTAGTGAAACTCGGATTCACCGTATTACCTTATACTTCGGATGATGTGTTGCTCGCTAAACGCCTGGAAGAAGTGGGGTGCCATGCAATCATGCCTGGAGCTTCACCAATTGGCTCTGGTCAGGGCATTATAAACCCATTGAACTTACGCTTCATCATGGAACAATCTGAGGTTCCGGTAATTGTTGATGCAGGGATTGGAACTCCCTCCGATGCGGTTATCGCCATGGAATTAGGGGCGGATGGCGTATTGCTTAACACTGCTGTTTCGGGAGCAAAAGACCCCGTCAAAATGTCGAAAGCAATGAAACTTGCCATTGAGGCAGGTCGATTGGGGTATGAAGCAGGAAGAATCGAAAAAAATGATTATGCGATAGCAAGCAGTCCAGTTGAAGGATTGAGCATTGGATGAGTGAACGTTATTCACGTCAAGAACTTTTTGGCCCTATTGGAGCAGAAGGGCAATTGAAAATTCGCAAAAAGCACGTTTTGGTGATTGGAGCGGGTGCTCTCGGTACGGGAACTGCGGAAGGTCTTGTACGAGCCGGAATTGGGAAACTCACCATTGTGGACAGAGATTATGTAGAGTGGAGCAACCTTCAAAGACAACAGCTTTATTGTGAAGAAGATGCACAAAAAAGAATACCGAAAGCAGTGGCAGCGAAGAATCGTTTGCAAGCGCTAAATTCGGACGTTATCGTAAATTCATTTGTGGCGGATGTTTCGGTTGATGAATTGGCGAAGCTGGTTGAAGGTGTGGATTTGATATTGGATGCCACTGATAATTTCGACACCAGGATGCTTATTAACGATACTGCACAAAAATATAAAATCCCCTGGATTTATGGTGCCTGTGTAGGGAGTTATGGGATAAGTTACACGGTGATTCCGGAGACGACCCCATGTTTGAATTGTTTGCTGGAAACGGTCCCGATTGGAGGACTGACTTGTGATACGGCGGGAATCATCAGCCCTGCCGTTCAAACGGTCGTGGCCCATCAAATGGCGGAAGCTTTAAAAATCCTTGTCGAAGATCACGAATCGCTGAGAAACAAAATCGTTTCATTTGATCTTTGGAAAAATGAACATTCATCCATAAATGTAGCGAAATTAAAAAAGGATACTTGTTTGTCATGTGGGTCAAATCGAACGTATCCCCACCTCTCTTATTCAAATCGAACAAAGACTGCCGTTTTATGCGGAAGGGATTCGGTCCAAATCCGTCCGGCAATGAAGGTTGAAAGAGACTTAGCGGAACTTGAAAATAATCTTATCGCACAAGGTGGTAAGATCGACAGGAATCCTTATTTACTTTCATTTACCATTGAAACCCATCGGTTGGTCGTTTTTAAAGACGGACGGGCGTTGATTCATGGAACAAAAGATATTGCAGAGGCAAAAACGTTATATCATCGTTATTTTGGCTGAAATGGATTGGCACGGACTTAAAATTCACGTTTAAACCGTGAAAGAGTGCCCAAAAAAGACGCCCTTATAATAGGAAGGTATCGAACATTTTCCATGTGATTTATTTGCTGCACAAATATAAAACGAAAGCGGTGTCTGCCTTTTGGGGCGGCACCGCTTCGTTATGGAACGATTATTTAAGCAGCTTACATATCATGACTGCTATTATGCTTCTGACGGGAGTGCTGCCTGTTTTTCACCTTATGAGAACCGCTTAACGGTGCTGGTTGACCTGGGTTATTTCCTTTAGGAGCATTTTTTCGCATATCTTTACCATCGTTTTTGTTCATGTTCGATCCCTCCTATCTCTTAAGATAATCAGTCCGTGAAATTTTATTCACATACATATATTTGCAAACCTCGTACATGCTATTGATGGACACTATATTTAAGGAGCTGAACCAAATGCAGGATAAACAAGATAAGCGAAGGGCTTTCCAGGAAGCCCAGCAAAGTTATCAGCAAGTATTTGATGTATACTCATCCATTGAGAAGAACGCACCGAATTACGGAACGGAATTGAAACATGTGAAGCAGGAAGTGAACGAGGCCTATCAGCAAATACAATCAGCTTTAGTCACCGCTTCCGAACATCAGAAAGAACAATTGAGGAAATTCGAACAGGATATTCAGTCAATCGTCAATGAGGTGAATTCTGAGGACTATTGAGTGACAGGTTCTATCGTCTTTTGTGCGTTTTACTTTTGCGTTTCCTGATTTTAGAATGGAATAGGCTTTTTGAAAAATGCAGTACAACTGCCATTTCAAAAAGCCTATACTGTTTAAAGCCTAAAAATGAGTGAAATCATTGGTTTTTCTTTCTTTTTTTATTGTTTTGCCTTTGCATTTCCGATAATGGCGGTTCATTTCCCAATTCATCATTGTATCCAGCCCCATTACCTTGCGCTTTTGCAGCATTCATACCCGGTATAACATGATTTGCCTTTTGTTTTGTCATTTCGACACCTCCACCCATAGAATGCGATAATGTCGAATGATTATGTATGAAGTACTAATATGTTTTGTTGGAATAATTTATCAGTCCATAAATAAGGGTATTTTCAATAAAACTCATATCAGCATCGCTTCCTAAATGCACTTTAATATGTGGGGGATTTTTTTCTATAAGAGAAACTTATCAAAAACAATAACTTTCTTGTTATTTACTTATACTCATTTCTATATTAGTATTAAGTTGAAGGAAGAGTTAGGGTGGGAGAAGAGAGAGAAAATTCGACAAACTAACTTTTTTACTTATATTTATAGTAAACATGGTTTCAGTGAACCAGGTTTTACTTTTATGTGCAGAATACGTTCTGACAGTTTAATAGGGGGTAATATTCATGACGAAAAATGACGTATACCAAGCGCGTAAGTCCTTTGAAATTGAAGGGAAACGCTACAACTACTACAGCCTAGACGCTATTGAAAAAGCAGGGGACGGCCAAGTATCTCGCCTTCCATATTCCATTAAAGTGTTACTTGAAGCGGTACTTCGCCAAGTAGACGGAAGAGTAATCACAAAAGAACATGTTGCGAACCTTGCTAAATGGGGAACAAGCGAGCAACAAGATATAGATGTTCCTTTCAAACCATCTCGTGTTATCCTACAAGATTTCACTGGTGTTCCAGTTGTTGTTGATTTAGCTTCTCTACGTAATGCATTCGCTGCACTTGGTGGAGATCCTGACAAAATCAACCCGGAAATTCCAGTTGACCTTGTAATTGACCACTCTGTACAAGTTGATAAAGCAGGTACAATCGATTCCCTTGATGCCAATATGGATCTTGAATTCGAACGTAATGCAGAGCGTTACCAGTTCCTAAGCTGGGCTCAAAAATCATTCAATAACTACCGCGCGGTTCCACCAGCAACTGGTATCGTTCACCAAGTTAACCTTGAGTACCTTGCGAACGTAGTGCATGCAGTTGAAACTCCAAACGGCGATTTTGAAGTATTCCCTGACTCTGTATTCGGTACAGATTCTCATACTACAATGATCAACGGTATTGGTGTTCTTGGTTGGGGCGTCGGCGGTATCGAAGCAGAAGCAGGCATGCTTGGACAGCCTTCATACTTCCCGGTACCTAAAGTAGTCGGTGTAAAACTGACTGGTCAACTTCCTAAAGGAACAACAGCTACTGACCTTGCATTGAAAGTGACTCAAGTTCTTCGTGCACACGGCGTAGTTGGTAAGTTTGTTGAGTTCTACGGTCCTGGAGTAGGATACCTTCCACTTGCTGACCGTGCAACAATCGCTAACATGGCTCCTGAATATGGTGCTACAGTTGGTTTCTTCCCTGTCGATGCAGAAGCGATCGATTACATGCGTTTAACAGGCCGTGATGAAAAACAAATTAAAGTGGTTGAATCTTACTGCAAAGAAAATGGATTGTTCTACTCTCCTGAAAACGAAGATCCAGCATACAATGATGTTGTGGAAATCGACCTTTCAGCAATTGAACCAAACCTTTCAGGCCCTAAACGCCCGCAAGATTTGATTCCACTTTCTCAAATGAAACAATCTTTCCATGATGCTATCAATGCACCTATGGGTAACCAAGGTTTCGGCATGGACAATTCTGAATTGGATAAAGAAGTAACTGTTAAATTTGCCGATGGTAAAGAAACGGTAATGAAAACAGGTGCGATCGCAATTGCTGCAATCACAAGCTGTACAAATACTTCTAACCCATACGTAATGCTTGGGGCAGGTCTTATTGCTAAAAAAGCAGTTGAAAAAGGCTTGACTGTTCCGGATTATGTAAAAACATCATTGGCACCAGGTTCTAAAGTTGTTACTGGTTACCTTCGTGATGCAGGTCTTCAACCATACCTTGATCAATTAGGATTCAACGTAGTTGGTTACGGCTGTACTACATGTATCGGTAACTCAGGTCCATTGGCTGATGAAATCGAAGCAGCTGTTGCTGAAGCAGATCTATTAGTAACTTCAGTACTTTCTGGTAACCGTAACTTTGAAGGTCGTATTCACCCACTTGTAAAAGCAAACTATCTTGCTTCACCTACTTTGGTTGTAGCATATGCTCTTGCTGGAACTGTGGACTTCGATCTTAACAATGATTCTCTTGGTAAAGACAAAGATGGTAACGATGTATATCTTGCTGATATCTGGCCATCACAAGAAGAAGTTAACGCTGCTGTTAAAGCAACAGTTACACCGGAATTATTCCGTAAAGAATACGAAACAGTATTCAACGATAACAAACGTTGGAATGAAATCCAAACAAGCAACGAAGCGATTTACGCTTTCGATTCTAAATCAACATACATTCAAAATCCTCCATTCTTTGAAGGATTATCACCAGAACCAGGTTCCGTTAACCCGCTTTCTGGCTTGCGCGTAGTAGGTAAATTCGGTGACTCAGTAACAACTGACCACATTTCACCTGCAGGTGCAATCGGTAAAGATACACCAGCTGGTATTTACCTTCGTGAAAACGGAGTGAAACCACGTGACTTTAACTCTTACGGTTCTCGTCGTGGTAATCATGAAGCAATGATGCGCGGAACATTCGCTAACATTCGTATCCGTAACCAAGTTGCTCCAGGTACAGAAGGTGGTTTCACTACTTACTGGCCAACTGGCGACGTAATGGCTATCTATGATGCTTGTATGAAATACAAAGCTGATGGAACAGGTCTTGCTGTAATTGCTGGTAAAGACTATGGTATGGGAAGCTCTCGTGACTGGGCTGCAAAAGGTACTAACCTTCTTGGCATCAAAACAGTTATCGCTGAAAGCTTCGAACGTATTCACCGTTCTAACCTTGCATTAATGGGTGTTCTTCCTCTTCAATTCAAAGAAGGCGAAAACGCTGAAACACTAGGATTGACTGGTAAAGAAGCGATTGCAGTTAAAATCGACGAAACAGTTAAACCACGTGATATCGTAACAGTTACAGCTACTGATGAAGCTGGAAACGTAAAAGAATTTGATGTACTTGTTCGTTTCGATTCCGAAATCGAAATCGACTACTACCGTCACGGTGGTATCCTTCAAATGGTATTACGTAATAAATTAAAAGGCTAATTTCAGCTTTTAGGAAGCGGTAAACCTACTTATCAGGTTTACCGCTTTTTTTGTGTCAAGTTTATGAAACAATGTGATATCATGTTATGATTTAAAGGAATTGCACTTTTCCGGAGGTCCTTTTATTGTTAAGATGGAATAGGGAAGTTGTTCTATTTCTGGAAATGGACTAATATTTTTATTGTAATGGGACTAGGGGGACGAGTATGCTTAAAAAAATTATTGCTTCGGTGGCCTTACTATCACTTATTACTGTAGCGATTGTGCAGGCGATGGATAATGACTCAAAGGAAAATAACGAAAAAGATGCTTTGGGCGGATTGAAAATTGGAGCTAAAGCACCGAATTTCTCCCTGAAAACTTTGGATGGGAAACAAGTTGAATTATCGGATTATAAGGGCAAAAAGGTAATGCTGAATTTTTGGGCAACGTGGTGTCCGCCTTGCAAGAAGGAAATGCCGGATATGGAGAAATATACACAGCAAGCGGGTGATGATGTCGTCGTACTTGCCGTTAATATTGACCCTGAAAATGATGTACAAGCATTTGTAGAGGATAATGGAATTACTTTTACCATACCGCTGGACAGTCAAAGTGCCAAAAATCCAGTGAATGAGCGCTACAAGATTCTTAGCATACCGACAACGTACTTCATCGACAAACAAGGCATCATCAGGAATAAGGTAATTTCAGCCATGCAATTAAAAGATATGGAACGAAATATAAATAGTATGCAGTAGGGGAACTTTATGAAGTTCCAATAGTATTGAAGGAATTAGCGAAACTCGGTGCCCAAACCCGGCTAGATGCATGGGGCTAGGAGACTTGGCGGCAGTCGGAGGGAAAATTACAAACTGAAACGGAACCTATAAAGGTTCCGTTTCAGTTTGTAGACAAGAGGGGGGCGGAATTAAAAAATTCCGAACCCTTTTGTCAATGGCAGCCTCCATTTTACGTGGCACCAGTTGGTATAAAGTAATCATTTCCAGTTCGATCTCGCTGAATAGAATCATGTTTAGAAAGTATCCTCATCACCTTAAGTTTTATTAATTCTATTTTAAGGCAGTGAAGACTTTAGGCAAAAGGGTTCTATCTAAAAGTTAAAACAAAGTTGATTGGAACGGAAGGTACGAGACTCCTGCGGGAAAAGCGAGTCCCTGGAGAGGAAATCAACGTACATTGTACAAATCAAAAAAACTGTAGACAACCTCGATTTTCATCGAGGTTAGTCTACATTCTGACGGAACCCTTATGAAGTTCCGTTTTATTATTTGTTAACAAAGTTGTCAAACTTTAATGAAAAAATCAAAAAATTTAAAAAATTATGGTTAATGTTCATGAAAAAAGGGTTAAAGTATAGAGAGCGGATAAATGGAATTTTAATCAGGTTAAAAATCTGATAATTATGACAATTAAAGGGATGTAAACCATATAGTCATAATTTTACGTTAATTTGGCAATACTGAAAATTATATTAAAAATAAGTAGGTGAAAAGTATGAAAAAAAGAAAAAGGACATTTGAAGAATTAATTAAAGAAAATAAAAGGGAATTATTGATGGACGTTAAGCAAATGGAAAGACTTGAGGAACGTCTTGAAAAAAAACATATGCAAAAGGCTGAATAGGTTTATGCTTAAAAAGAGCCAGTGCCATGAAGGTCCCTTCAAGGTGCTGGCTCTTTTTTCATGGCTTTTTCAAAAACTGGCATTCATGAATTTCCTCTTTTTTATCCATGATAAGAGAAGGATAAGAGAAGGAGGCGATAAAATGGGTAATCCAAAAAAAGATTCCAAACACTTTAGACCGAGCCATCTAGGGACACAACCAATAGCAGCAGGTGGGAATAACGGTAAGAAAATGCAGGACAAATCCGGGAAACATCCTCAGGTCATTCAAACTAAAGGCGAGTAATCAAGGCTTAATAAAGTAATCGTAATAATATTATGTAAATAAAAAAACATGAGGTGAAATTAATGGGCACAAATAAGCACAATCCGGATAATCGTTTGGATAATGTTGAAAAAATTCAAGATGCAATAGAAAATACGGAAGAGAACATTATCGCAGCAAATGAAACGTTATCATTCTCTTCAGGGGAGGAAAAACAGGCAATTCAGGCTAAAAATGAACGAAGAAGAAAGAGCATTGATGGAATGAAGGAAGAAATGCAAGATGAGCAGGAAGCACGGGAAAGCGGTTATAGTAACGATAATATGTAAACAACTAGGTAAAGGGGAGAAAGAGGCAAGAAATCTTTCTCCTCTTTTATTTAGGTTCATTGAAGGGAAGCAGTCCAGATTAAGACAGCTTAAATGAAATTTGCACAATTGTTATGGTAAAATGTTTATTGCAATAGAAATGAAAGTGGGGAAACAAAATGTTCATAGCTGAAAACGAAATTGAAGTGCGGTATGCAGAGACAGATCAAATGGGTGTTGTTTACCATGCGAATTATTTAATATGGATGGAACTTGGCAGGACAAAATTGATAAATGATTTAGGGTTTTATTATGCTGATATGGAAGCGGATGGCATCCTCTCACCTGTTATGGATATTCAGGCTTCGTATAAAACCCCTGTTAGATATGGTGATAAGGTAAAAATTAAAACCTGGATTGAAAAATATGACGGCTTGCGGGTCGTTTATGGGTATGAGATCGTTAATGGGAAAAATGAAGTGGCGGCTACAGGTCATTCTTCCCACGTTTGCGTTAAAAAGGAGAGCTTCCGCCCGATATCCATTAAACGCATGTATCCTGAATGGCATGAGGCCTATGAGAAAAATAAAAAGCAGGATGAATTGGTTTAATTATAATTATTGAGGTGATCAAAAGATGGCTTTTGGGATTAAACGGGTAGACGTAGTAGCCTGGAAGCAGAAAATCGATCAAGGCCAAATTGCTTTTTTAACTCATTATTGGCTGGATGACCGATTTCCCGGTTGCAAGACGGTTACAAAAGTGGGATGCAAAGATTTACGGCGTTTATCGGAGTGGGGTAAGCAATACGGGCTTAAAAAAGAGTGGATTCATCACAGGAAGGATGGCTATTCACATTTCGATCTTTTAGGGGAAAAGCAAGCGGAAATTCTTAGAGCGGAAGATATTAAAGAGCGTCTGCTCGATTGAACAAGAAAAAACAGCGGTTACACCGCTGCTTTATTGTCAAGCACTCTTTTCATAGTGAAATTCTGGTTCAGTCAGTTTTTCATTAAAAGTAATAAGTAAATCGTGACCATCAAAGTACCATAAATCCTTTTCTTCTACATAAAAATTAATCTCATTCATAGTTGTTGCGGCTGCTGCAGTTTCAGGTTCTTCCTGCATGATACCTAATGAAAAGCCGCTTTGGACGGTACTATGCCCGCCATATCTTACATAAAAGCGTAAATGAGAGCCTTCTTGAAGCCCCAGCTCATCAATATACCACTTAGCTGCTTGATCGGAAATGGTCAGTTTCATACTCATTCTCCTTCCTAGAGGTTCGTTATTTAAGTATAAAGTAATTATGAAGTAGATGCGAATAATGTGCGTTCAAGAAAGGATATAACCCATGGATATTATCTATAATATTTGTTTCATAACTCGAAAAAAATTCAACGAAGTCGAAGTGTTGATGCTATTTCGCCAAAAGAATCCCAATAAGCATAAATGGAATGGCATAGGCGGGAAGATAGAACAAGGTGAAACCATCGATTAATCGATGGAACGCGAAATTCTTGAAGAAACTGGATTGAAAGTAAGGGGGATGGCCTTTCGAGGAATCGTGACATGGAATCAAACGGGTGGAATGTATGTTTACAGAGCTGAAGATGCAGGGGGCGGGCTATCTGCCTGTGATGAAGGGGAACTTGCCTGGAAGCCATATCAATGGGTTATGGAGGCAATTGATGTTGTGTCCAACATAAAGTATTACCTAAAAGATATATTACAGGATGAACCACCACAAGAATTCGTCTGTACCTATGAAAATGAACAATTAATATCAGTCAAGAAAAAGCCTTTGCCTGATTGGGCAAAAGAATTGACTTTCAATTAAAAACCGCCTATGTGCGGTTTTTTTGCTTTTTTCGATTCCTAAGCTAAATATCACACAGAGTAGCAGAAGAATATTAGTGATTTTGGTATTTTTTAGCAAGGTTCTGAAATTATTTATTGTGATGATTTACGGAAAACGAGATGTTAAAAGGGAGTACGAGGTGTTATTGTCATTATTGGCTCAAAAGGATATTTATGGGTATGAGATCATCCAGCACAGTCGGTTAGTGGGGATTATTTACAATATAAAGAAGGCATGTTATATGCCGATTTATAGGCAAGGGTATTTAATTAGTTACTGGCAGGATTCCATAGATGACAGAAAAGGAAATACAAAAATAGCTGCAGATTCCTGCAGCTATTTTGTATTTCCTTTTTCTTTTGCTTCAGCCTCGGCAAGCTTTCTCAGCAAAACGGGTGTAGGCATATGCATGATTTGCTCTAAAGGCAAGTTTAGTGACTTGGATAACTTTAATGCGGTTTCCGGTGATATTTGCAATGGCTTCATGGCAATTTCTCCTATCGTATATAATAGCTAGTTCCAGTGTAGCCTCTGTTCTTCAATTATTCAATCCTTACTTGACCATTTATCCATTAAACGAAAACCATACTATTGATTTGATGGGAAGTAAATGTAAAAGCATATTAGGGCTTTTTACCTTGACAAAAGACTTGAAATGAGGCCAAAATAAAATGCATATAGTCTAAATGGATTATTATTTTTATGTGAATCTGGTTCACTTTAAATGGTATGGGTATAAAGGCCTGTGTAGTATTCGGTAGAATATCTTGGATCCGTTTTATCGTGAATTACAAAATCAGGGGGAGTGGGATATGGGGATCTTCATAAAAGCGAAGCCGGAAAAAGCAATCTGGTTTCAAAAAGCAAAAGAGACAGAGGGCATATTGGATGTAAGCAGTGAACAGGTGAAAATGCAGGTGACTATCATCGATTTAACGGAATTCGATTTAAAGCTGATACATGCCTTTAGAGAGGCAATCGAGCCCCAGGTAGAGGGAGTTGTTGATGCCTTTTATCAAACGATTCTGCAGGTTCCTGAATTGAAAGGGATAATCACTGAACACAGCACGGTGGGAAAATTGAGGAAAACGTTAATTACCCATATGCTATCTTTATTCAATGGTGTGATTGACGATGATTTTGTTAAATTGCGGACAAAGGTGGCGAAGACTCATTATCGTATTGGCTTACAGCCCCGGTGGTATTCATCCGGTTTTCAAAATGTACAGAATCACTTGCAAAGAATTGTCTTTGAACAAACCAAGAATGAAGATGAGCAGCGGGCATTAATATCAGCGATAGGAAAGATACTAAATCTCGAACAGCAATTAGTCCTTGAGGCATATGAAGTTGAACATTTAAAAGCTAGGGAAAATCAATATAAAGAAATAAAAGAGGAAGTAAAAAGGAAAATCTCGTTAGTTAGTGAAGAAGTCTTGTATTTAAGTGAAGAAACGGATGCTTCCGTTAAGCAATTGATAGAAAACGGGCAATTTGTCAAAATGCAGATCGCAACGCGCGCTGAACAATCACTTCGTTCAAAAACAATGGCTGAAGAGGGGCAGAAGCGCATGCAGATCTTAACGGAAAAGATACAAAACCTTGTTAATTTCATGAAAAATGTTGATGAAAAGATCATTTTATTAAACCAATCTTTCTTAAGCATCACCGAGTTTGTTAAGCTTGTACAGGGAATGGCCGACCAGACAAATTTACTATCATTGAACTCAGCCATCGAGGCAGCACGGGCAGGTGAACATGGTAATGGATTTGCGGTTGTTTCGAATGAGGTCAGGAAACTTGCTGAACAGACTAAGAAGTCGATAGCTGAAATAGATGCAATCGTGCAAACATCAAATGAATATATGAAGGATGTTGTTGATTCTGTCCTAAGGGTCAAGGAAGTAGTTCAAGCAGGCGAGAAAGAATCTGAATTGACAGAAAAATCCTTCAATGAAATAATCGGAGTCATCAACGGGAATATAGCGGATTCTGCAGAAATGGAAATGACTATTAAGGAATTAGTGTCAATCATCCAGGAAATAGGAAACGCTACTGAAAAAGTTTCGAGGCATGCCGATATCCTGAATAACACGGCAAATGAATTGTAGAATGGAAAATAGGCCCATGCATACGGGCCTATTTTTACATGTTCTTATAACCATTTTACTTTAGGTTCAGTTTTATCGATAATCCGCTTGATGTTTGCGCGATGCCGGTAAAAAATGAAGATCGTTATTATACTGATTACAATAATGAGCGCCAAATCATCAATATGAAAAACTAAACTGTAGATGAGAGCAAGTAGACAAGCAATCATGGATGAAAGCGAGACATATTTGGATATGTATAAGGATATAAAGAAAATGATGACGGCAAAGACAAAAAACCATGGTTCATAAGCAAGAATGACACCAGCAGAAGTTGCCACCGCTTTTCCGCCCCGAAAGTTTGCGAAAATGGGAAACATATGACCGACTACCGCAATAACTCCGGCTAGCAATAAATGCATGTCCACGCCTAGCATATACGGAAGAAAAGTTGCCAGGGTACCCTTAAGTATATCCATGATAGTAACGGTAAGCCCTGCCTTGACACCAAGTGTCCTGAAGGTATTTGTCCCGCCTAGATTCTTACTGCCATGCTCCCGGATGTCGATTTTGTAGAAAGCTTTACCGATTATTAAACCGGAAGGAATCGAACCGATCAGGTAGGCAGCCAGTATAGTGATAAATGTAAGCATTCTATTACCCTTTCTTTTAAGAAAAATCTTCTTTTTTTTATCACGTTCAGGGGCGATTGTTCCCTTTTTCAAAAATAAACGTGTAGAAATAGCCAAAAACAGCTTTAAAACACCTGTTAAGCTTCTCTTATTGTAACATTTTCGTGACAAAATGGTACGGCTGTCCAAAAAAAAATCCACTAAAAAAATGATTTTCCTTGATGAACTTACATCTTTTGTTATACGTTAAGTTCATGAAGGGTGAAAGGTTTAGGGTTCCTTATTTTCGTAAATATAAAATGAAGGATGCCTCCTTGTATAAATTGTTACAATCCGTGGTAGTCTGTATGAACATAAAGAAAGTTAAGTGAGACATGCCTTTTCGAAACTTATTCTTTCTTGTATAATGGTTTTTCTTAATAATGGTAATAAACAGCTTCCTCTGTAAAATACCTTTTTTAAGGAATACTCTTTATTCAAATATTACATTTTATTATAAAGGGGATAGAAAAGAATGATAGAAAATCCGAGCAGAGAAGAAATGGGAAAGATGTTGAAAAAATCGAAGCGCATAGCTGTCGTT
Source organism: Peribacillus sp. NPDC055009 (assembly GCF_053608705.1). NCBI lineage: Bacteria > Bacillati > Bacillota > Bacilli > Caryophanales > Bacillaceae > Peribacillus > Peribacillus sp. NPDC055009. The sequence goes on from NZ_JBSGVZ010000012.1 coordinate 50,825, forward strand.
GGTTTATCTAATAACCCTGACCGTACTTCTTATATGGTATCGAAGGCCATGCAGGATAGCGGTTATGAAATCATCCCGGTAAACCCTGCTGTATCTGAAGTGCTGGGTGTCAAGGCGGTTAAAGCCCTGAAAGATATTGAAGGGCACGTCGATATCGTCAATGTTTTCCGCCGTTCAGAGTTCCTGCCGGAGATAGCCAAGGAATTTGCAGAAATCGATGCTGATATCTTTTGGGCCCAGCAGGGTGTGGAAAATGAAGAAGCCTATAATTTCTTGAAAGAAAAAGGATATACTGTCATCATGAATCGATGTATAAAAGTCGAACACGCCCTTACTAAGTAAAATGAAGAGCGGATCTTCCGCTCTTTTTGTTAAGGTGTGGCTGTATTTCGACCGAAAGAAGTCAAAAGGCAGGGTAAATTTAAGCCATGGACGCTTAATTTGATTAAAAATAGTAAAAGTATATTTGCCAAATGAAAATTTACCGCTACAATTAGAAAGGTAGCTATGATACGTTTTGTTCCACATAAATGTGCTAACGCTAATAAAAAGGACAAAAAAATAGAACACTTGTTCTTTGTTCGTAAAAGTATTATACTTTTTATATGATATTAACGTATTAATGGATTTGTTTAGCTAGTGAGTCATTTCATTGCAGTATGATTTGGCCCGGAAATTGTGTTTTAGTAAGGAAAGGGGAATTTCTGTGGCAAAGAAAGTAAAAACAATCGAGTACAATGATGATGCAATTCAGGTACTGGAAGGACTCGAAGCGGTCAGAAAACGTCCCGGTATGTATATCGGCAGTACTGATGCACGCGGACTTCATCATTTAGTGTACGAGATTGTAGATAACTCCGTAGATGAGGCTTTAGCTGGATATGGAGACCAAATTAGTGTGAAAATACATAAAGATAACAGTGTAAGTGTGTCTGATAAAGGGCGGGGAATGCCTATTGGCATGCATAAATTAGGTAAACCGACGCCTGAAGTCATTTTGACGATTCTTCATGCTGGAGGTAAATTTGGACAAGGCGGATATAAAACGAGTGGAGGGCTTCATGGAGTCGGTGCTTCGGTCGTTAACGCGTTGTCTGAATGGCTTGTCGTGACAATCAAAAGGGACGGGTTCATTTACGAACAACGGTTTTTCAATGGCGGAAAGCCAGAAACCACTCTGGAGAAAATCGGTAAAACCAATCAAGCAGGTACCAAGATCCACTTCAAGCCCGATCCAAAAATATTCTCGGTGACTACTTTTAATTATGAAATCCTATGTGAGCGTCTTCGCGAATCAGCCTTTCTTTTAAAAGGCATGAAGATAGAATTGACGGATGAGCGTAACGACCATAATGAAGTTTTTTACTATGAAAATGGCATTGAAGCGTTTGTCGATTATTTAAATGAAGAAAAAGAGACCCTTCATAGTGTAGTCAGCTTAGAAGGGGAACAAAATGGGATAGAAGTCGAACTAGCCTTTCAATTCAACGATGGCTATTCAGAGAATATTTTAAGCTTTGTAAATAATGTTCGTACAAAAGATGGAGGCACCCATGAGATTGGCGCAAAAACGGCCATGACACGGGCATTTAATGATTATGCCAGAAAGATGGGGCTATTGAAGGAAAAAGATAAAAACCTCGAAGGTACCGATATACGTGAAGGCTTGTCTTCAATCATTTCAGTACGTATCCCTGAAGAACTTCTTCAATTCGAAGGACAAACCAAGAGCAAGCTTGGAACAAGTGAAGCCCGTTCTGCAGTCGATTCCATCGTATCAGAGCACTTAGCCTACTTTTTTGAAGAAGATCCGACCACGAGTACCCTATTGGTAAAAAAAGCGATTAAAGCGTTCCAAGCAAGGGAAGCGGCACGCAAGGCTCGCGAAGACGCAAGAAGCGGGAAGAAAAGGAAAAAATCCGATGCCATCCTTTCTGGGAAATTAACACCAGCTCAATCGAAAAATCCCGAACGGAATGAACTGTATCTTGTAGAAGGGGACTCTGCTGGGGGATCCGCTAAACAAGGACGCGATCGCCGATTCCAAGCAGTGCTGCCATTGCGGGGTAAAGTTATTAATACGGAAAAGGCAAAACTGGCGGATATTTTTAAAAACGAGGAAATAAATACGATCATCCATGCAATCGGCGGAGGTGTCGGTGCGGAATTCAATACGCCTGACACTAACTATGATAAAGTGATCATCATGACTGATGCCGATACCGATGGAGCCCATATCCAAGTGCTGCTGCTGACATTCTTTTATCGCTATATGAAGCCGTTAATAGAGGCTGGAAAGGTTTACATTGCCTTGCCCCCTTTATATAAAGTGAGTAAAGGGACCGGGAAGAAAGAAGTCATTGAATATGCTTGGAGCGACGAGGAACTTCAGGGAGCGATAGACAAGGTGGGGAAAGGCTATATGATTCAGCGCTATAAAGGGCTGGGTGAGATGAATGCCGATCAATTATGGGATACCACCATGAACCCGGAAACAAGGACATTGATACGTGTGAAGATCGATGATGGTGCCCGTGCGGAAAGACGTGTGACAACGTTGATGGGAGATAAGGTTGAACCGCGTCGTAAGTGGATTGAAGCCAATGTCGCTTTTGGTCTCGAAGAGGAATCGAATATTTTAGATAATGAAAATATGTCGATTGAAGAGGAGGTCATTAACGATGGTATTTGAAGAAACGTTTCGAGATTTGCCGCTAGAAGAGGTAATTGGTGACCGCTTCGGGCGTTATAGTAAATATATCATCCAAGATCGGGCACTTCCAGATGCAAGGGACGGTTTAAAACCGGTGCAGCGCAGGATATTGTATGCGATGCATGTTGAAGGAAATACTCAGGAAAAAGGATTCAGGAAATCCGCAAAAACGGTCGGTAATGTAATTGGTAACTATCACCCTCACGGAGATTCATCCGTTTATGAGGCAATGGTTCGGATGAGCCAAGACTGGAAGCTGCGGAAGGTAATGGTCCAAATGCACGGAAACAACGGTAGTATTGATGGCGATCCGCCTGCTGCGATGCGGTATACGGAAGCAAGGCTTTCATCGATTGCCTCCGAGATGCTGCGGGATATTGAAAAAAGGACGGTCGATTTTGTACCGAACTTTGATGATACTTCAGAGGAGCCCATTGTATTGCCAGCAATGTTCCCTAACCTGCTTGTAAATGGCTCTACAGGAATTTCAGCAGGCTATGCCACTGAAATCCCGCCACATCAACTAGGTGAAGTCATTGATGCGGCCATTATGCGAATCGATAAGCCGGAAGCGACTGTCGCTGACTTAATGACGGTCATTAAAGGGCCGGATTTTCCTACTGGCGGTATCATTCAAGGCATTGAAGGCATTCGTAAGGCCTATGAGACAGGTAAAGGGAAAATAATCATTCGCGGGTTGGCGGAAGTGGAAACGATTCGGGGGGGCAAACAGCAAATCGTCATCACTGAAATCCCATATGAAGTCAATAAAGCAAACCTTGTTAAGAAAATGGATGAATTCCGTCTGGACCGGAAAGTGGAAGGTATCGCCGAAGTTAGGGATGAGACCGACCGTACGGGACTGCGGATTGTCATCGAACTGAAAAAAGAAGCAGATGCAAATGGAGTCCTGCATTATTTATACAAAAATTCCGATCTTCAAATTGCATACAATTTCAATATGGTCGCGATTTATAAAAAACGGCCAACATTGATGAGCCTGCCAAAAATGCTAGATGCATATATCGAACACCGTAAAGAGGTAATCGTGAACCGTTCACGTTATGAGTTGCAAAAGGCACATGACCGGGCACATATCGTCGATGGTTTAGTGAAGGCTTTGTCCATATTAGATGAGGTCATCGCTGTCATCCGGGCATCTAAAGACAAACGGAATGCCAAAGATAACCTCATTGCTAAATTCGATTTTACAGAAGCGCAAGCTGAAGCCATTGTCTCCTTGCAGCTATACAGGCTGACAAATACGGATATTACAGCACTTGAAGCAGAGGCGGCGGAATTGAAAAACAAAATTGAGGAATTGACAAAGATTCTTGGCAGTGAAAAAGTTCTTCTTCAAGTAATTAAAAAAGAACTTCGATTCATTAAAAAGGGCTTTGATGACGGACGTCGTTCCAAAATCGAAAAAGAAATTGAAGAAATCAAAATCAATCTTGAAGTATTGATTGCGAGTGAGGACGTGATGGTGACCGTGACGAAAGAAGGCTATGTAAAACGGACTTCGTTACGATCCTATACAGCATCAGGCGGTCTTGATTTTGGCATGAAGGATTCCGATCGCCTGCTCCAGAGGCTGGAGATGAATACAACTGATGTCCTGTTGCTGTTCACATCCAAAGGGAACTACCTCTATTGTCCAGTTCATCAGCTTCCTGATATTCGTTGGAAGGAAACCGGTCAGCATATCGCGAACATCATACCAATCGACAGGGAAGAACAAATCATAAAAGCGATTCCAATCAAAGAGTTTGCCGTGCCGGAATTCCTATTGTTCATCACGAAAAATGGTATGGTGAAAAAGACAGAATTAGCTTCCTATAAAGCCCAGCGTCATTCAAAACCGCTGGTTGGTGTCAATTTAAAAGGTGACGATGAACTTGTCGATGTCCATCATACCGATGGACAGGCTGACCTTTTCCTGGTCACCCATAATGGCTATGGTTTATGGTTTGATGAAGAGGAAGTAAGTGTTGTCGGTGTTCGGGCAGCAGGAGTCAAAGGGATTAATTTGAAAGAAGATGATTATGTCATTGGCGGAAAGGTTTTGGCCAAGGATAGTAAAGAATCGATCTTTATCGTTACACAGCGCGGGGCCATAAAGAAAATGAAATTAACCGAGTTTGAAAAAACGAGCCGGGCAAAACGCGGTGTCGTGGTCTTGAGGGAATTGAAATCGAATCCTCATAGGGTCATTGGATTTGATATCATTAACAAAACGGACAGCCTATTCATTCTTTCTGAAAAGGGAACCATTGAAACGATTCATGCCGCTTCATTAAAAAATCATGATCGATATACGAATGGATCATTTGTTTTTGATGAAACGGTTAGTGGAAAAGCGAAAGAATTATGGAAAATATCATTGGAAGATGACTCCGCCATAGAGCAGTGAATCATTTTTTAAAACGGGATGCTGATCTTGATCAGCATCCCGTTTTATTTTCAAATAATATCCTTCTCCACATGCCCCGTACTACAAGTTGATACCTTTTACGAAAGCATCTCTAAATTCAAAAATGACTTATTGAGTCAATTTTAAATCCTAGCATTATGAACCTAATATTATTAAGGGCGCAGCAAATAATTCAATTTTGAATTTTACCATTGAATGAATCAGCGTAACATAACGATTTATTTTTGGCACACTCCTTGCATATTGTTTAGTATGACTTCTTTATTTTTTTGAATGAAGAAAGGGGAGGGCCAATGGATAGACCTTGGAAAAAACATATCCCGCAAGGAAACCCAAGCGAGATTGATATTCCTGACATGTCTTTGACGGAACTATTTTATCAAGCAGTCGAACAATATTCGGATAAAACAGCGGTTACGTTCAGGGAGCAGAGGTATACATATTCAGAGTTGGGGACGTTAGTGAAAAGATGTGCCCGCTTGCTTGCTGCTGAAGGGATTGGAAAGGGAGATCGAGTGGCTCTTATGCTTCCTAATTGTCCACAATATCCAATTGGTTTTTTTGGAACTCTTTTGAATGGAGCCATTGTTGTCCAAATCAATCCAATGTATAAGGCGAACGAATTAATACATGTCCTGAAAGACTCAGGTGCAAGGCACATCATTGTGCTAGATGATTTAAAACCAATAGTTGAAGCCGTTATAGCTGCAACCGATGTTGAAAAGGTGTTAAGCGTGTCGCTGGAAAAGGGCAAATGTGAAATGACAAAAAAACTGCTAACAGTAACAGAAGCGGATTTCAGTGTGGAGATTGATCCTGCTAGAGATGTCGCCGTCCTCCAATATACAGGAGGAACGACAGGGCGTTCTAAAGGGGCGATGCTAACACATCGTAATATAGTAGCCAATACGCTGCAGAGTGCAGCCACTTCAAGAATCAATACTCAAAAGGGTAAGGAAAGGGTACTTGGCGTTTCCCCATTATTTCATGTTTACGGCATGACTTCAGGGATGAACCTGACATTTTATAATGGCGGGGAATTAATTCTTGTATCCAAGTTTGAGGTGACGGAGATCGTCGATATTATCAATGATCTTAAACCGACTATTTTTCCAGGGGTACCGACGATGTACATTGCTTTATTACAATATTACCAGTCCCATCCATTTGATTTGCATACATTGAAATCTTGCGTTTCGGGTTCGTCACCATTGCCATTGAATGTATTGTCAAGGTTTAACGAACTGAGCGGGACAAAGATTGCAGAAGGCTATGGCCTGTCCGAGGCGTCACCAGTCACGCACCGGAATCCAGTTAGCGGTCTGCAAAAACCCGGAAGTATCGGGATTCCGATACAAAATACGGATGCCGCCATAATTGACAGTATTACAGGAGAGCCTGCCCTCTTGGTTGATACACCAGGTGAATTGGTCATAAAGGGTCCACAGGTAATGAAAGGTTATTGGGGCATGCCTGAAGAAACGCGGCAGACGATTCAAAACGGATGGCTGCATACCGGTGATATTGCCAAGATGGATGAAGATGGCTTCTTTTACATTGTGGGACGGAAGAAAGAAATGATCATAGCTGGCGGGTTCAATATATATCCAATAGAAATTGAAGATGTCTTATACAGCCATCCTAAGGTTCTGGAAGCTGCCGTCTTTGGCGTTCCCGATCAATATCGCGGTGAAACGGTACATGCAGCGGTAGTTCTAAAACCAAGTGAAAGAATAACTGAAAACGAATTGAAGGTTTATTGCCGAAAGCAACTCGCTGCCTTTAAAGTCCCAAAAGCAATCACTTTTGAAAGTGAACTTCCTAAGACGGCAGTAGGTAAAATCTTAAAACGCAAACTTCAGGAAAAACATATCGCTTATTCGGATAATATATGAAAGCGCTAACAACCAATTCGAAGATAAAGGGGAATGCAAATGGACTTTCGCTTAGATGAAGACATCCTGTTATTAAAAGAAAATATACGCCAGTTTATCGAAGAGCAAATCGATCCATTTTCCATGCAGATAGAGGATGAAGATCATATCCCGGAATCCATTATAAATTTATCGAAGGAAATCGGGCTATTCGGGCTTAGTATCCCGGAAAGGTATGGCGGGCTCGGAATCGGGATGGTGGGAAAATGCGCTTTATATGAGGAAATCGGCAAAACACATAATGGATATACCACTCTGATTGGGGCCCATACCGGCATAGGGACGGTAGGGATAGTCGAAATGGGCAATGAAATGCAAAAGGAAAAGTATCTACCAGATATGGCAAGCGGTAATAGAATTGGTGCTTTTGCTTTAACTGAGCCTGCAGCGGGGTCACATGCTACGAACCTCAAAATGACGGCAGTCAAAAATGGCGATAAATATATACTTAACGGGACTAAGCATTATATAACGAATGCTGATGTAGCAGATATTTTTACGGTTATGGCCGTAACGGACAAAGATAAAGGGGCAAAAGGAATCACCTCATTCATAGTAGAAAAGAATTTTCCGGGTTTTAGAGTTGGTAGCCTGGAAAGGAAGATGGGTCTTCGAGGCTCACATTCTGCCGAATTGGTTTTTGAAGATTGCGAGGTTCCTGCCGAAAATGTACTGGGGGACGTTGGACAAGGGTATGTAAATGCATTGAAGATCCTTGCAAATGGCCGGGCAGGCCTTGCTGCCCGTAATTTAGGGTCCTGTCAGTACTTGCTCGATCTATCTACTAAATATGCCACAGAACGTGAACAATTTAATGTGCCGATCATAGATCATCAAGCTGTATCCCATATGATTGCCGAGATGGCAATGGAAATAGAAGCACTTCGCTCATTCACATACCGGGTTGCATGGATGGTCGATCAGAAAGAAAAAATCATTAAAGAAGCGGCAATGCTAAAGTTGTATGGTTCGGAAGTATATAATCGTGTCGCTGATAAGGCCGTTCAAATTCATGGCGGTATGGGATACATGAAGGATTATCCAGTTGAACGTTTTTATCGGGATGCCCGAATCACTAGAATATATGAAGGCACGTCCGAAATCCAAAAAAATATCATTACCGGACAATTGAAGAGAAAATATCAAAACTAGTCTAATTGGAAAGCGGAGGGGTTAATATGGATTTACGACTATCAGATGAACAAAAAATGGTACAAAAAACAATACGCAAGTTCGTGGAAAATGAATTGATACCCTTGGAAAATGAAGTGCTTCGCAATGAAATGGCAGGGAAGCCTAGTTTACCAGAGGGAACATTGAAAGATTTACAGGAAAAAGCAAAAAAAGCTGGGTTTTGGGGCATCAATACCCCAGAGGAATATGGCGGGGCAGACTTAGGGCAGCTTATGATGGCAATTGTCTTGATGGAAGTATCAAAAACGTTTGTACCATTCAGCTTTGGAGGTTCGGCTGATAACATACTTTATTATGCAAATGAAGAACAGAAACAGAAATATCTGATTCCTACTATTAATGGTGAGAAAAAGTCCTGTTTTGCCATGACGGAGCCGGGGGCTGGGTCTGATACGCGAAATATTAAAATGACGGCAGTAAAAGAAGGGAATGAATGGGTGCTTAACGGAGAAAAAACATTCATCACTGGAGGAAATGATGCCGATTTCGTCATGGTCATTGCTGTAACTGACAAAGAACGTCATCAAGCAACCGGGACGGAAGGGGTAACCTGTTTCATTGTAGACCGTGATATGGGCTGGAGATCAGAATATATCAATACGATGGGAGAATGGGGACCGGCAGGTTTAGTTTTTGATAATGTCAGGGTACCCGAAGAAAACATCTTAGGGGAAGTGCATGGCGGTTATAAACTAGGCTTGGAATGGATTGGGTTTGCAAGATGGATCGTGGGCGCACGTGCTGTTGGTTCGGCAGAAAGATTGCTGCAAATGGCTATAGAATACGCTAAAGAACGAGTAACTTTCGGTAAACCGATCGCGGAGCGCCAGGCCATTCAATGGCAGATAGCTGATTCGGCCGTAGAAATTGAAGCTGCAAGATGGCTTGTATTGAATGCGGCTTTTACACTTGATAATGGAGAAGACAACCGCCATTTAGCTTCAATGGCTAAACTCTATGGAGCCAATATGGGGAATCGGGTCGTTGATCGTGTATTGCAGATTCACGGTGGCATGGGCTATACGAAGGAGCTTCCCATCGAACGTTGGTACCGCGAAGCCAGGCTTTGGAGGATTTATGATGGTACGGATGAAATACAGCGTATGATCATTTCCCGAAATTTGATTAAGGGACATGTTAAAGTAGGGCAATTTTTATAATAGATTAGGAGGAAACGATTATGACAGGGAGATTTTCAGGGAAAACGGCATTAGTTACAGGTGGAAGCAGGGGGATTGGCCGGGCGATCGTCGAACTATTTGCCAGTGAAGGCGCAAACGTAGCGATTATGGATATCAACGAAGAGGTTTTGACATCAACGGGAAATGAATTAAGGGATAAGGGTTATACCATTTTTACAAAAGTTGCCAATGTGGTCAATCCCGAAGAAGTGGAAGCATCCATAACAGAAATAGCCGACACATTTGGATCGCTTGATATTCTCGTGAATAATGCTGGGGTCATCCGGGATAATCTACTTTTCAAAATGACCGATTCAGATTGGCAGACGGTAATGGATGTGCATTTAAAAGGTACTTTCAATGCAGTACGTGCTGCCCAGAAGCATATGGTTGCAAATAAATACGGAAGAATCATCAATATATCATCCACCTCGGCCCTCGGGAACCGCGGGCAGGCTAATTATTCAGCTGCTAAAGCCGGACTTCAGGGGTTAACAAAAACTCTGGCAATCGAACTGGGCAAATACGGGATAACGGCTAATTCGGTAGCACCAGGTTTTATCGAAACCGAAATGACGAAAGAAACAGCTAGGCGGGTGGGAGTGAGTTTTGAGCAATTCATCCAGGACAGGGCAAACAGTATTCCTGTTGCCAGAAGCGGTTTGCCAAGTGATATCGCCCATGCTGTTGCATTCTTTGCCGATGAAGCATCGTCATTCATTAGCGGGCAGGTTTTATATGTTGCGGGCGGTCCAAAAAATTAAGGGAAAAGGCGGGATGTTATGTTCAACGAAAGTATTGGAAAACGATCCAACCCCGTTAAAAATATAGTTGAACGGGGAGCCGTTAAAAAATTCGCAGTATCGATTGGTGATCCCCACCCAATTTTCATAGATGAAGAAATAGGCAGGCAATCAAGGTACGGAACGAATATCGCTCCACCAACTTTCCCAAGGGTCTTTGATTTTGGGACGATTGAAAGCTTAAATCTACCGAATAAAGGGTTGATTCACGGTGAGCAGATATATCGCTATAACAGGCCGCTGAAGGTAGGGGAAGAAATCACCTGTTATACGGAAGTGAAAGACTATTATGAGAAAAAAGGAAAACAAGGGGAAATGGGATTTCTAGCCTTTAAAAATTATGGGACGGATGCAAATGGGGAAATCGTCTTCACTGCTGAACAGCTTGTCATTATAAATGAAACGATCAGAAGGATGGTGATGAGTAAGTGACGACATTAACCGAACTGCATATTGGTGACTCGTTACATTCCATCGAGCTTGCGCCTGTAACGCGACTGGACCTCATTAAATATGCCGGCGCATCAGGTGATTTCAATCCCATTCATACGATTGATGAGGAAGCAAAAAATGCTGGTCTTCCCGGTATCATCGCGCATGGAATGTGGACGATGGGAAACCTCGCAAAGCTTTTCAGTAATCTATATGAAATTGGTTTTATCGAAGAATACAAGATTCGTTTCAAAGGTATGGTTTTCTTGAATGATGTCATAACTCTTCAAGCGGATCTAAAAGAAAAAAATGGGGATAGATATTTTTTCAACGTTGCGGCCACTAATCAGTCAGGTAAGGAAGCAATCAGTGGAGAGGTTATTTTTAAGACTTACTGAGGGAAAGTAGTGATGAAAATTATTTCATCACTACTTTTTTTGGAGCGAAATTCGACAATTTTAAAGGAGTTTCGAAAATTATCCAGAATTGTACTTAAAAAGAATTCTTTTTGCGGCGGTGAATAGTAATGAATCAAGTGAAACAGGATTCTCGGATTAATTTGCTCAAAGAGTCGACCATCCCTGCACTAGTCGTGGATTCTGAAAATCGGATAAAGGATTGGGGCAACTATTTTAATCAATCGTTAAGTCAGGATGGTAATAATACACTAACCGAACAATTCGATGAGTGGCAATTTCTCGATAATAAAAGGCTTGCAGCTGCAAGGCTGCATGATAAGCGGTATTTATTTTTATTAATGAAACAAATGGATGCTGACAATATTCTATATATAGGCAGTGAAACAGAATTTTTGGACGATTTATTGATTGATGCGCATGAAACGGATAAATTGAATCGCGCACTGGATGCCATTATCGAAAATTCCTATGATGGAATATACATCACCGATCAAGATGGAATCACGCTTTATACCAATTCGGCAATTGAACGGATCACTGGCATACCAAAAGAGTATTATATCGGCAAATCGGTGGACCAATTAATTAAACGCGGCATACTGAATGCTTCGGTGACGCATAAGGTAGTGAAGCTGAGACGAACGGTATCAGTCGTACAGGATAATTTTGCTGGAAAGGAAACATTGATTACAGGAAGTCCCGTTTTTAATGCAGAAGGGGAAATAGAGCAAGTCGTTACGAATATAAGAGATTTATCCGATTTAAATGAACTGATGCACGAGTTGACGAAAGTAAATGAACTGAATAATCAATATAAGCAGGAAATTGAAAAACTGCGGAAGATAACAAGCAAGGATGGAGTCGTATTTGTCAGTGATAAAATGAAAATGATTTATGAAATTGCTGAAAGAATATCGGATATTGATGCGACAGTACTCATTCTGGGAGAAACGGGTGTTGGAAAGGATGTCCTTGCCCGCAATATTTATAATCGGAGCATCCGATCTAAAAAAGGAGATTTCATCAAAATAAATTGTGGGGCAATTCCTGCTGATTTATTGGAATCCGAGCTCTTTGGATATGAAGGAGGGGCATTTACCGGAGCCAATCAAAAAGGCAAACCAGGGATGTTTGAGCTTGCAGAGAGTGGGATCTTATTCCTGGATGAAGTTGGTGAGCTTCCCCTGCAACTTCAAGTGAAGCTGCTTCGGGCCCTTCAGGAAAGGGAGATTCAAAGAATCGGTGGAACAAAGCCAAAGAAGATCGATGTTCGCATAATAGCAGCCACGAACAGAAATCTATCGGAAATGGTCAAAGCGGGTGAGTTTCGTGAAGACCTCTTTTATAGGCTGAATGTCATTCCGATTACGATTCCTCCTCTACGGGAAAGAAGAGAGGATATCTTGGCATTGACTGACTTATTTTTAACAAAAGCAAACGAACAATATAAATTCTCAAAAGAAATAGATTCGCGGTTGAAGGAATATTTTTATCAACATGATTGGCCAGGAAATGTCCGTGAATTGATTAATATAGTGGAAAGGCTCGTCGTGCTGACGGATAATCAAATATTATCGATTAACGACCTTCCGGAAGAATATCAGCCGGAAAATCGGAATCAGCCGAACCTCAATGCTACCCTAACTTTAAAAGAAGCGGTGGAAAGAGCCGAAAAGGAAATCTTGACGAAAGCGGCTCAAACCTACCAAACTACATATGAAATCGCAGAGGCCCTAGATTCCAGTCAGGCAACAATTGTGAGGAAACTTAAAAAATACCGATTAAAGGTCAGCGGAAAAGAATAGGTGAGTTTGAACAGCACCTCAATTGTTGGAAACCATCCAACAATGGAGGGTGCTGTTTTTTTGTGGATTTTAACCTGGACTTGCTTAAAACGATTAAGGTTGTGAAGGTTATTATTGGATTCCTTTCATTTAATGTCTTCATTTAATTATTTTATTGATTCAGAAATGATTTTTTCAGTCAATAGTGAATGACGGAAATCCCGTATGGAATCGTTACTTTTGATTTTTACAATTCAATAATGAATTCACTGACTGGTGAATAGCCTAATTGTCGGTGAGTTCATGTTGGCACGGCACTTGCATTTATAATACAAGAAATAATCTACATACAAGAAATAATCTACATGCAGGAAATTAATCTGCGTAATGGTCCTTTAGTGGTGTGGAAGGGGTGAACGAACAAGACGAATACCATGGGTAAACCGTTATTAAAGTGAAGTTGTAATCATTTGGCTATCCCTAAAATCAGCATCTGCTTGTCTGCACAATCGTACAGCCTAGATTCATAAGGCAGAATGAATGAGGACAAAACGTCATTTACTGTAATAAGTTGTCATTATAAATGAAAGCGCTAACAAACAATCGGGTGTTTTTTTCGCTACACCTAATCTTTATCTGTAGGTGGAGAATATAGGGAAATAATACTTACTATTCCTCCCCGGGAGGTTGAGCCTGTGAGGGAAAAATTAAAATGTTTTTCATCACAGAGGTGTGCTTTCAAAATATGGACAGGATGGTAGGCCAGGGAATGAACAGCAAAGTGAAATTCAATAATTTTCAAGGAGGAAGTAAATGGAAATTTTGATCCAGCAGCTTTTTAATGGTTTGACGATTGGCAGCGTATATAGTCTTGTTGCCCTGGGATTGACGCTAGTATATGGAATATTGCATATCCCGAACTTTGCCCACGGTGCCCTATATATGTTGGGTGGATATATCACGTTATCAATGATGACCTTATATGGGGTCAATTACTGGATTGCCATGTTCGTATCCATTATCGTTGTTGGTTTGTTGGGAGTCCTTTTGGAACGTTTCGTGTTTCGCCTGTTAAGGGAGGCACCTCCATTGCACGATAAGATAGCGGCAATCGGAATTCTCCTTTTTCTTGAAGCCTTTGCCCAATTTGTCTGGGGTGCCGACTTCCATACAATGACTTCTCCATATGGCCAAGTGGTCACTATCATGGGCCTGACGTTCACACTTCAGCGATTATTGATCATCATATCAGCTATCGCAGTGATGGTTTTACTTTACCTTTTCCTAAAGAAGACTTATGCCGGCTCGACGATTATAGCGATGTCCCAAAGCCGTGAAGGTGCTTCATTAGTGGGAATCAACATTAATAAAGTCGCAATGCTTACCTTCATGATATCGGGAGGATTAGCAGCCATCGCTTCATCCCTTGCATCACCGATTAACCTTGTTTTTCCCGGCATGGGGCATTTAGTCATCCTAAAAGCATTCGTCATTATCATATTGGGCGGGATGGGGAGCATCCCGGGGGCGATCGTAGGCGGATATATCCTAGGTTTCAGTGAGAGCCTGGGCGCAACTTATATTTCAAATGATTATAAAGACATAATTGCATTCATTCTTTTAGTCGTAATATTAACCGTGAAACCAACAGGTCTTTTTGCCAAGGGGGAGAGGTAGCGTGAAGATATTAACGAAAAGAAATGGGATTTTCGCACTTATCATCTTTGCTTTTTCATTCCCCTTTATCGCTCAAAACGATTATTATCTCCATATGCTGACACTTTCGTTCATCTGGGCGATAGCTGTTTATGGAATCAATTTATTATCAGGATATACTGGATATCTCTCGCTTGCACATGCTGGATTTTTTGCGATTGGAGCATATTCACTTGGCCTCCTGACGGTAAAAGCGGAAATGAACTTTTGGCTGGCACTTGTATGTGCATGCTTAATCACATGTGCAATTGGGTTTTTAATCGGTTTGATCGCGCTGAGGACAAAGGAACACTTTTTCGCGATTTATACCCTATGTGTGGGTTACATCATATATCTGGTCATCGATAAATGGGAAGGACTTACAGAGGGGGTTAGGGGATTGATCGGTATCCCTGCTCCTGGCAATATAGGGCCGATCACCTTCGATACTGCAGCATCCCAATATTATCTAGTCCTCATTTTCCTGCTTGCAGTCATTTTAGTCGTGTATCGAATTATACGCTCGTTGACCGGCAGGACGTATATGGCCATCAGGAACAGCGAGGACCTTGCAAAAACCATTGGTATATCCACAATGAAGAATAAGTTAACCGCATTTGTCCTTTCCACATTCTTTGCAGGTTTGGCAGGTGCTTTGTATGCTTCATTCATTCGTTTCATTGGACCTGATATCGGATCAACCGCCATAATGTTCGATCTATTGATGTATTTATTGGTTGGTGGAATCGGGACACTTTCAGGTCCTTTGGTAGGAACATTATTGTTAGTAATCCTTTCGCAAAATCTGCAATTCCTTCAAGAATATCGAATGTTGATATTCGGGCCATTGCTTACGGTGATCATAATCTTTTATCCGCGCGGAATCGCAGGTGCCTTCTTTGATTGGAAAAGAAAGCGAAAAGATAATGAACTGTCCAGGGTGAGAAGCGAAATGCACATAAAAGCTGAGGAGGGATGAATTTGCTAATCGAAACGAAGAGTTTGACAAAGCGGTTTGGAGGATTGGCGGCCGTCAATAATGTGGATTTTACGATTGAAAAAGGTAGAATCAATGCAATAATCGGACCAAATGGTGCAGGAAAATCAACATTTTTCAACTTGATCAGTGGCTTTCATCGACCAACTTCCGGGACGGTCCTTTTTAAGGGGATTGATATCACCAAACTTCCTGCCAATGAAATAGCGGGGCTCGGAATTTCAAGAACCTTTCAAACGACAAGTCTTTTTGATCAAACGACCGTGTTGGATAATGTCATTGTCGGTCATAGGCTGCGAACCAAATCCAATCTGGTGGATGCCATTCTAAGAACAAAACGTTTAAAACGGGAGGAAGCGGCTTGCAGGGATAAGGCAATGGAGGTTCTTGATATTGTCGGATTGACGAAATCGGCTGACAGAATGGTCTCCAGCATCTCGCAGGAGGAAAAGAAACGGACAGCCATTGCCCTTGCCCTTGCGACTGAGCCGGAAATTATCTTTCTTGATGAACCTGCTGCGGGAATCAACCCTGATGAAACGGAAGGCTTGACAGAACTGATTAAAAAATTGAATCGATCGGGACTGACCGTTTGTTTAATCGAGCACAAAATGCATATGATCATGAACTTGGCAGACCACATCATGGTCCTTAATTACGGAGAAAAAATTGCCGAGGGCACACCTAAGGAAATCCGCGGAAATGAAGCGGTGATTAAAGCCTATTTAGGAGGGAGTGCCAGTGCTTAAGTTAACCGATGTTGCCGTGAATTATGGTAGTTTCACTGCGATAAAACATGTGAATATCGAAGTTGCCAAGGGAGAGATCGTTGTTTTGTTGGGAGCTAATGGGGCAGGAAAAAGCACGACTTTTCGTTCCATAAGCGGAATCAGTAAGCTGTCCAAGGGGGAAATTCATTTTCTGGGCATGCCGATAGCGGGCCGTGCCCCGGATAAGAATGTTCGGGAGGGAATCGTCCAGTGTGCCGAAGGACGTAAACTGTTTCCACAAATGACCGTCCAGGAAAATCTGAGGATGGGTGCTTATGTGCATCGAAAGAAGAAAGCGGAGATCAAGGATTCCTTGGAATACGTCTATCACTTATTCCCGATTTTAAAAGAAAAGCATCATGATGAAGCGGGAAGCCTGAGCGGCGGGCAACAGCAGATGCTCGCAATTGGAAGAGCTTTGATGTCGAAACCGAAATTGTTGATGCTTGATGAGCCTTCGGTGGGACTCGCTCCACTTATTGTTGAACAAATGTTTCGGGTCATTGAAGAAATAAACCGCGAAGGAATCACGGTCCTGCTTGCTGAACAAAACGCGAATGCTGCTCTCGGCATTGCAGATAAAGGATATGTTTTTGAAAATGGGGAAATTGTCGTTCAAGGGACAGCAAGTGAGTTATTAGCCAATGATGAAGTAAGGAAAGCGTATATTGGAGCCTGAAAAAATTGAATGGGGGATTTTCATGAAAAAACTGAACGTATTATTTATTTTTCTCCTGCTAATGATCACTGTGTTGACTGGGTGCAATAAAGGGGATAGCACTGTGTCAAGCAGTGGCAGTAAAGGCAAAAGTGATAATGTCGTTAACATCGGTTTTAGCGGTCCTTTAAGCGGTGCGGCAGCGTTATATGGGAAAAGGACATTGAATGGTGTAGAAATGGCTGTCAATGAAATTAATGATGCTGGTGGGTTTGAAGTAGATGGTAAGAAATACACATTGAATTTAGTTTCGTTGGATGATAAATACCTTCCAAATGAAACAGGGTCGAATGCTAAACGGTTAATTCAGGAATATGATACGCCGATCATTTTCACGCCTCATAGCGGAGGTGTGCTGGCACTTCAGGTTTTTAATGAACAAGAGGAATTCATAATTGGGGCATATACGAGTGAACCGGCAGTGACCGAAAGCGGAAATTCATTAACCGTTCGAATTCCACCGAATTACGAGGGGTATATTGAACCTTTTACAACATATGCAATGGAACATTTCGGCAAGAAGATTGCCGCTTTGCCAACATCTTCGCAATACGGTAAAGACTGGACGGAGGCCGTGCTCCCACATTGGGAAAAGCAAGGCGGAAAAGTAGTTTATAATTCATCGATTGATTTCGCCAAAGAAACCGATTTCTTTACGATTGTCACCAATGCCTTGAAAAAAGATCCTGATGTGCTATTTATCGGTGGTGCTTCGGAACCTACGGCAAAAGTAGCGAAGCAAGCTCGGGAGCTAGGATTTAAGGGTGGTTTCATCATCATGGATCAAGCAAAGCTGGATCAAATGAAGCCGATTGCAGGGTCATATGAAACATTGGAAGGCTCGATTGGCGTTTTGCCACTGATGGACTCAGATGAAGAAGCAATACCTGCTTTCGTTGAGAAATATCAAAAGAATTATAAGGAAGATCCAAGCTCAGAAGTAGGATTGAATTATATCGCCATGTATGCGTTTGTGGAAGCGATGAAATCTGCAGGCAGCGTTGATGATGCCAAGGCCATCCGTAAGCATATGCAAGATGGACTTTCCAATATTGGGCCAGATCAAAAAATATACGATATTCCCTCGATTGATGAAAATGGAGGATTTGCATCAACTATTGTCGTCGGTGCAGTAGAAAACGGGAAAGTAGTCCCTATTCGTTAACTGGGTAAAGGAATGAGGTATCCTGGGGCCGAAGTAGTATACTAGTTTGGCATTTTATTATATAACTCGTGCGTGTATCGTTCCCAAGCTTGGGGACGGTACACGTTTTTTTATTGTTGAAAAAATCCTGTGGTGCAAGATCACCAAAAATATCTTGTATCCGAGTAATGAAAACGCTATCATTGAATATAATATGAAATATAATTTCATTATTTTCTATTAAAAAATGAAATTATATTTAAGTAATTGTTTATGGGAGGATTTAATTGTCTATGGAAGAACATTTGCGTTCATTAACGACTGAATTACGGAACGAAAAGACAATGAATATCGACAGTGTAAATACGATGGAAATCATTTCTGCAATCAACAAAGAAGATTTTAAAGTGGCAGCAGCGGTTGAGGAGGTATTGTCAGAAATTGAAACGGTGGTTGAATGGGCTTGCGAATCGTTAAAAAAAGGGGGGAGACTCATTTACATCGGAGCAGGAACGAGCGGAAGACTCGGTGTGCTTGATGCAGTGGAATGTCCCCCGACTTTCAGCACACCGCCTGATAGGGTACTGGGAATAATCGCAGGAGGGGAAAAGGCGTTTGTTCGGGCTGTTGAAGGAGCAGAGGATAAAGAAGAGTTTGGGGAATGTGATCTGATGGATGTGGGCCTTACAGCAAATGATACGGTTATTGGCATTGCGGCAAGCGGTCGTACCCCTTATGTGAAGGGCGCTTTACGTTATGCAAGAAAAGTCGGGGCTAAAGCGGTTGCTTTATCATGCAATAAAAACGCGAGCATCACAGAAGCAGCGGATATAGGGATTGAAGTGGTTGTCGGACCGGAAGTGTTAACAGGATCCACGAGAATGAAAGCCGCAACCGCACATAAAATGGTACTCAATATGATTTCAACGGCAACCATGATCCGGCTGGGAAAAGTCTATGAAAATCTGATGGTAGATGTAAATGTCAGTAATCAAAAACTGAAGGACCGTGCAATAAGCATCATAGAAACTGTAACGAATGCTGACTATGATCAAGCATTGAATACGCTTGAAAAGGCAAATAATCAAGTTAAGCCAGCGATTGTCATGATAAAAACGGCAACAGATTATGAAAAAGCAATGGAGTTACTGGAAAATGCTGATGGGGATGTCAGAAAAGCCATCTCAATCTATGAAGATTAAGGAGGGAAGAAATGGCTACAGGAGGATTATCAATCATACAGACAATGTTGAGCAAGCTGCCGCAATCTGAACAAAAACTAGCAGAATATATTCTCAAGAATCCTCATGAAGTTGTGAACAGCACTGTACAGGAATTAAGTACGTCTGCCCAAACAAGCGGGGCTGCTGTTATTAGGTTGTGTAAGTCGCTTGGCATAAAAGGATTTCAAGATCTGAAAATAAGGATTGCTGGAGATTTGATGAAGACCGTTGAACAGGGCTACCGGGATATTGAACCTTCCGAATCACTGTATCGGATTGTTGAGAAAACAACGAGTAATTCGATTCAGACCATCCGGGACACATCTGAAATAATCGATCACGATAATCTCAAACATGCGATAACGCTGATGCTGAATGCTAAAACTGTCCACTTTTGCGGTGTCGGTGCTTCGAATATAGTTGCGGCTGATGCTCAGCAAAAATTACTTCGCATCAATAAAGGGGCAACGGCTTTTACAGATATGCATTTAGTTGCAACCTTGATTGCAAATGCTGATGAAAATGATATCGTTTTTGCCATTTCATTCTCAGGGGAAACACCTGAAGTTGTCAATATATTGAAGCTGGCAAAAGAACGTGGGGTAAAGACGATTGGGCTGACTCATTATGGCCAAACAACGGTATCTTCTTTGTGTGACGCTACACTGTATACATCCTTTTCGAATGAAGCACCGTTTCGAAGTGCAGCCACATCCTCACGATTGGCACAATTATATATGATTGACATTTTGTTTTTGGGGATGGCTTCAGAGCAATATGAAGAGACTGTCCAATATATTGATAACACCAGGTCTGCCATTAAATCGATGACAGATCGATATAAATGATTGATACGAGATTTGACAAAGGGGGCTTTTGAATGGGTAAGGGGGATAAGTACGCCAGTTTAGCCGAAGAATTATTGGGGAAATTAGGCGGGGCATCAAATGTTGCCGATGCTGCACATTGTATGACCAGACTAAGGGTATTGCCAATCGATCGTTCTAAAGTAAAAATGGAAGATATAAAAAATACTGAAGGCGTTTTTGGCGTCATTGAAGAGGAAACGATACAAATCGTCCTCGGTCCAGGCGTGGTGAACAAGGTTCATGCAGAATTTGAAAAGCTTTTGGAAGATTATTCAGGCAATTTGAACTTAAAGGAAGTAGCCTCGAAGAATAAATCAGAGATTGATAGGAAAAATGCAAAACCTTTTAAACTTTTTTTACGCAGGATTGCAAGTATTTTCATCCCTTTAATTCCCGCCCTAGTGGCATCAGGTTTGATAACCGGTATTACAAAAGCAATCGTTCAAGCAGGCTGGCTAGCAGCAGAATCACAATTAGCCATCATTTTAACCGTTATCGGATCGGGGCTGTTTGCCTACTTGGGGATTTTGGTTGGGACCAATGCAGCAAAAGAATACGGTGGATCACCTGCACTAGGTGCACTTGCAGGCATTTTGGTCATCAACCCCGCTGTCGGTGACATTTCATTGTTCGGTGAAAATTTGCTCCCTGGCCGCGGTGGGTTGATAGGAGTCCTCTTTGCAGCTATTTTCATAGCCTTGGTGGAAAAACAGGTCAGGAAATTCATTCCTCAATCACTGGATATCATTTTGACGCCAACCATCGCTTTACTCATTACTGGGATTGTCACTTACATTGTATTTATGCCGGTAGGTGGGTTTTTATCGGATGCCATTACGACTGGGTTATTGAATGTATTGGATTTCGGCGGTGTTGTAGCTGGATTCGTCCTTGGTGCAGCCTTCCTCCCTCTCGTCATTACTGGTTTACATCAAGGTTTAACGCCTGTCCATCTAGAATTGATAAATTCGATTGGAGATGATCCACTGCTTCCCATTTTGGCGATGGGTGGCGCGGGCCAAGTGGGAGCGGCATTTGCCATCTATATGAAAACGAAGAAAGCAAGTTTGAAGAGAGCAATCGGAGGAGGCCTTCCTTCCGGGATGCTAGGTATCGGCGAACCTCTAATATTTGGAGTGACCCTGCCATTGGGCCGGCCTTTCTTAACGGCATGTTTAGGTGCAGGAGTAGGCGGAGCATTCCAGGCTCAATTCGGAATCGCAACGTCGTCCATCGGTGTGTCCGGACTGCCGCTTACCTTTTTAGTTCATCCAAATCAAATCGCTCTGTTCCTCGCTGGACTGTTCATTTCCTATATAGCAGGATTTATTTTTACGTATCTGTTTGGATTTAATGATGAAATGGCGGTTGAATTCAAGTGATCGGAATCTCTTTTTATCTACAAGACCCGCATGCAGAAACACAAATCAAACATGCTGCTGACCTGGGAGTGAAGAGAGCATTTACCTCGCTTCATATTCCTGAAGAAAAGGGCGAACTGGTAAAGAGAATGATCAGGCTTTTAAAGCTTTCAGAGTCCTGCGGAATGGAAATCCATGCAGATATCTCAATAAAAACGCTTGATCATTTGGGGATTAGCAAATTTACGGATTTATGGAGATTAGGTATTAAAGGTATTCGCCTTGATGATGGATTTGATAAA
Organism: Peribacillus sp. NPDC055009; assembly: GCF_053608705.1. Lineage (NCBI taxonomy): Bacteria > Bacillati > Bacillota > Bacilli > Caryophanales > Bacillaceae > Peribacillus > Peribacillus sp. NPDC055009. Next base: position 72,798 of record NZ_JBSGVZ010000012.1, read on the forward strand.
GAAACGGTCATATCCTTATCCAAGGTGTTTTCACTTTCACTGAATGCAAGCACGTTGAATGAGGATGAACTTTTAGCCGTGCTTGGAGGCGGTGTGGAACCGGAAAGTCTGATAGCTTGGCACAACTTTTATCCAAGGCCTGAAACGGGCCTTGGGGAAGAATTCTTTCATGAACAAAATCAAATGTTCAAGAAATACGGCATTCCGATCTTTGCTTTCATCCCAGGTGCAGGAAGTAAACGCGGTCCAATTCATGAAGGTCTTCCAACGCTTGAAAAACACAGGTTGATGAATCCTTACGCTGCCGGTATCGAGCTGTTTCAGCATGTGGAAGGAGTTTACGTTGGAGATCAAGGAACGGAGAATAATCTGCTTGAGAATCTGATTGCCTATAAAAATCAAAATATTCTAACTGTTAGAGCGGAATCCCGACTCTTACAAAGCGGTCAGTACGAATTGAGGCCAGATGTTTCTCAAGATGTTTTCCGGCTGCAGAATACCCGGGTCACAGCAAATGTTGAGCCGAGTAATACAGTTGCACGCAGCCTTGGATCCATAACGATGGACAATGATGGTTACGGGAGGTATCGGGGAGAGGTCCAAATTTGCAAGAGAGACCTAGAAGCAAATCACCGAGTTAATGTGATTGGGCGAATTATAGAAGAAGATATTCCCTTGCTGTCCCTTCTAAAGCCTGGTCAAACGATAAAACTTATAATTGAGTGACCAATTGGGCTCTATGAATCAATTATACGGGGATAATAGGATATATTTCATGATGGCTTGTTAAAAGAGGCGGCAGACGGGATTCCCAATGCTGCCTTGGTTTCTTTATAGGATCTATATAGTTCTTTTCCATTCATTTATACCCCTTCATGAAAGTGGTTATGGAATTGCTGCTAACAGAGCTAGAAAGTATACAAGGGAGGAAGCCTAAATGATAAAAAGGATATGTGCCCCTGCTGGAATAGCATTATTCTTGGTTTTATCCATTCTGGGAGGGAATGCGACAGCAAAAGGATCAGAGACTGAAAAAAAAGTATCGGATATTCAGGGAATCGTAGCAAACATGACAGTCGATGAAAAAGTCGGTCAAATGCTCATGCCTGATTTTCGTAATTGGCAAAAACAAGGAGAAGCGAAGACGACGGGGTTTATTGAAATGAACTCAGAAGTTGCAAGCATCATCAAAAAATATCATCTGGGCGGTGTTATTCTGTTTGCAGAGAATGTAGTCGATACCGAACAAACGGTACGGCTCACCGATGGTTTGCAGATGGCAAGCCCGTACCTTCCGCTGTTCATAACGATTGATCAGGAAGGTGGAATCGTAACTCGCCTTCAAACTGGAACGAACCTTCCTGGAAATATGGCACTTGGTGCAGCCAGAAAAGAAAGTTATGCTTATCAATCCGGAGAAATCATTGGCAAGGAACTGTCGTCACTTGGCATAAATGTCAATTTCGGGCCGTCTGTCGATGTCAATAATAATCCTGGAAATCCCGTTATTGGCGTTCGTTCCTTCAGTTCTGATCCGGAACTTGTAGCAAAGCTGGGCATTCAAACGATAAAAGGATTGCAAAATCAGAACACGATAGCAACGACCAAGCATTTCCCCGGCCACGGAGATACAGCAGTCGATAGTCATTATGGTCTTCCCCTTGTTTCTCATGATAAAGAACGGTTGCGTTCCATCGAGTTGATGCCTTTCCAAAGGGCCATTGATGCTGGAGTTGATATGATGATGACTGCACATGTTCAGTTTCCTGCATTCGATGACACTACCTATATCAGTAAAAAAGACGGTCAAGAGATTATGGTTCCTGCAACGTTGTCACATAAAGTCATTACGGGTCTATTACGTGAAGAAATGGGTTTTGACGGTGTTGTGGTTACAGATGCATTGAATATGAAAGCCATCGCGGACAACTTCGGACAGGAAGAAGCCGTAGTCCTTGCCCTGAAGTCTGGTGTTGATATTGCATTGATGCCTGCACAGGTTAATTCGCTTCAAATGGAAAAGAATTTAACCTCTGTATTCAATGCAGTGAAGGCAGCAGTGGCAAGCGGGGAAATTCCTCTAAATCAAGTCAACCAATCTGTAACGAGGATCCTTGAACTAAAAGTGAAAAGAGGGATATTAAACCCTGATGAAACTCCGATCGATAAAAAAATCGAAACCGCGCTTCAAGTGGTAGGGAATGAAGATCATTTGAAAAAAGAACGGAAAATCGCGGAAGATGCCATCACCTTATTGAAAAATGAAGACAAAACATTACCTTTCAAACCTAAGAAAAATGATAAAGTTTTAATTCTTGCTCCTTTTGATGACCAAGTTGAATCCATGTCCAGGAGCATCAGCGAATTAGCTGATAAAAAGAAAATAAAGAAAGTCCAAATAACGGGTATGAGTTTTTCAGGAAAGTCATTTACTGATCAAGTGGCAAGGCTCATTGATGAATCGGACTTTGTCATAACTGGTTCCTATGTTGTCAAAAACGATCCGGCTGTCAATGATGGAGTGATCGATGATAGCATTCAAGATTCTTCGAAGTGGGCAACAGCCTTCCCTAGAGCGGTCATGAATCATGCTAATAAGAAAGATAAAGAATTTGTATTAATGAGTTTAAGAAACCCTTATGATGTTGCAAACTTTGAAGAAGCGAAAGCGGTTCTTGCTGTTTACGGGTTCAAAGGGTATTCGAATGGGCGTTATAGACAGCCGAATATCCCGGCAGGAATTTCGGCCATTTTTGGAGTATCAAAACCTAAAGGTACGTTGCCGGTTGATATACCATCAGTAATTAAGCCCTCTGAAAGTCTTTATAAATTTGGATATGGATTAGATATTAAATCTGGAAGACCCATTAGAAAATAGGGAGGGAAGCAGTTTGAAAAGAATGATAATCCTATTTACCATTTGTCTGTTGACTTTCGGCATTGTTTCCTCAAAAAGTGTAACCGCTGTTAAAGAGAAGAAAAAACAAAAGGTCAGTCCCGGTATTGAAGTCCTTTTAAAAGAAGAAAAGAACGTGTTAAGCGGAAAGAAAGTCGGCTTGATTACGAACCCAACTGGCATCGATTCAAAATTAACCAGCATCGTCGATCTACTTCATGATGATCCAGACATTAATTTGACAGCGTTATTTGGTCCTGAACATGGAGTGCGTGGAGATGCGCAAGCTGGTGCAAGCGTTGAATATTATATTGATGAAAAAACAGGGTTGCCTGTTTATAGCTTATATGGCAAAACGAAAAAACCGACGCCTGAAATGTTAAAGGATGTGGAGGTCCTTGTTTTTGATATCCAGGATGTCGGAACACGCTATTACACTTATATCTACACGATGGCATATGCAATGGAAGCAGCCAAAGAAAATGATATCCCCTTTATCGTGCTGGACCGGCCGAACCCACAGGGCGGGGAGTCGGTAGATGGGCCGGTACTTGAACCTGAATTCTCATCGTTTGTCGGTTTGTACCCAATACCGCTAAAGCATGGGATGACAGTTGGGGAACTCGCGACTTTGTTCAATAAGGAATTTAATATTGGTGCAGATCTAAAGGTCATCAAGATGAAAGGCTGGAAGCGAGATATGGACTATGATGATACTGGTCTCCCTTTTGTCTTGCCGTCACCGAATATGCCCGCAGTTTCCACTACTTTCGTATATCCGGCTACAGGCTTGATCGAGGGAACGAATGTCTCGGAAGGCAGAGGGACGACTAAACCATTCGAGTTGATTGGTGCTCCTTATATAAACAGTGATGAGCTTGCTGGGAAATTAAATGAATTAAGGTTACCTGGCGTAAAATTCAGGGCAGCCTCCTTTACACCTACATTTTCAAAACATGCAGGTAAACTCAGCCACGGAGTGGAAATTTATATAACGGATAGAGAGGAATTCAAGGCTGTCCCTACTGGACTTCACATCATCAAGACCATTCAGGATCTATATCCTGATGATTTCGAATTCCTTGCAGCCAAAAATTTCAATTTATTGATTGGCAATGGCTGGGTAATGTCCAGAATTGAAGAAGGTTCATCAGTAAATGAAATCATGAAGGAATATCAAGTAAAGCAGGATGCTTTTAAAAAAATTCGTAAAAACTACTTGCTCTATAAATAAGTGAAAAAAGAAAAGTCCGGTTGGACTTTTCTTTTTTTTTATGAACTTTTGATCGAGGAGTAAATCGCTAAGACTTTATTCCTGAATATAGCCAACTTTATATATGAAATGAAGTTCTAAAATGGAAGGAACCGCTGTCTAATAGAATATGGGGTTTGCCCTAAATAGTAATTGACAGGAGGAAAGCGGGATGAAAAAATATCTTCAAAAAATTGGACGTTCCTTGATGCTGCCAGTAGCCGTATTGCCGGCAGCCGCCATTTTAATGGGGATCGGTTATTGGATAGATCCGGCAGGATGGGGAGCGGGAAGTCCATTAGCGGCTTTCTTAATAAAAGCAGGTTCTTCGATTATAGACAATATGGCTATCTTGTTTGCTGTTGGAGTGGCGTTGGGGATGTCGAAAGGAAAAGATGGAGCCGCCGCTTTAAGCGGGCTGGTAGCCTATCTGGTTGTAACGACATTGCTTTCCACGGACTCTGTAGCGATGCTGCAGGGAATTGATGCAAAAGATGTAAATCCAGCATTTGTGAAAATAGAAAATGCATTTGTCGGAATCCTCTCGGGCCTTATAGCGGCAGCTATGTATAATCGGTTCAGTAAGGTCGAGCTGCCGGATGCACTCGCTTTCTTTAGCGGTAAACGCCTTGTCCCGATCCTTACTGCGGTTGTCATGTTACTGGTTTCCCTATTATTATTCTTCGTATGGCCGCTCATCTATTCCTGGTTAGTTATATTTGGGGAAGGAATAAGTGAATTAGGAGCTGCTGGAGCAGGACTCTATGGATTCTTTAATCGGCTTTTGATACCAACAGGTTTACATCATGCGTTAAACTCGGTATTCTGGTTCGATGTGATAGGACTTAACGATATCGGTAAATTCTGGGCTGGAACAGGAATAAAAGGAACCACAGGCATGTATCAAGCCGGATTCTTTCCCGTCATGATGTTCGGTTTGCCGGCAGCAGCTCTTGCCATGTACCATACGGCAAAATCACGGAAGAAAAAACAAGTTGCCTCATTAATGCTCGCAGCCGGTTTCGCTTCATTTTTCACAGGCGTTACTGAACCGTTGGAATTTGCTTTCATGTTTGTTGCACCAGCCCTATTCGTTGTGCATGCCTTATTAACAGGAATATCATTAGCTATTGCTGCGACTTTCCAATGGACAGCAGGTTTCGGTTTTAGTGCAGGATTCATTGACTTTGTTTTAAGTTCAAGGTTGCCATTGGCAAATGAACCGTATATGCTACTTCTTCAAGGACTGGCTTTTGCTGTCATCTACTATTTCTTATTCCGATTCTTGATTACAAGGTTCAATTTAATGACTCCCGGCAGAGAAGATGATACAGAAGATGAGCTTGATGGCGGAGGAGCGACTGCGGAAGCAGACAGCAGTCAAGGCGGGAATAATGAGAGTAAATTCTTTGGAATGGCTTCCGCTATTTATGAGGGATTAGGCGGAGACGCAAACGTTACATCTTTAGATAACTGCGTTACCCGTTTAAGAGTTGAAGTGGAAAATATGGGAGCTGTCGATCAGAATAAAATCAAATCAACAGGGGTTGCTGGAATCAATATCGTGGGTCCCCAAAGCATTCAAGTCATCGTAGGGACACAGGTACAATTCATAGCTGATGAAATTGAAAAAATCCGGCGGCAATAGGTCTGGATAAACTGCATTTTGCCTTTTAATGCAAAAATCTACGATCAGAATTATATTTTCTGATCGTAGAGATTTTTATGATAAGTACCGATTTTTAACGCACAAAAGATTTATCTATATAACTCTGCTCTTAAAATAGAATAAAACGAATCAATGTTCTATAATATATAAGGGTATTGAATGAAGGATTTGCCATGAAGCGTGGAGAACTAGTAATGAAGATCCGCCAATCATTGATACATCGATGATGAAGGCTGTATACATATCAATCTAAAATACTGTGCAAGCGATATCTTATGAATTTTTTCTACCTTTTAATAAAAGGGAGGTTCCGGTCATGTATAAACAAAAAACCAAAGAAACTGACAGTAGTGTCATTGAGTTCATTGAGAACGTCGATAATCCGAAAAAACGTGAAGATGCATACGAATTGTTGGATGTTTTTACCGAAACGACAGGTTATGAGGCAAAGATGTGGGGACCGAGCATAATTGGGTTCGGTACCTATCATTATAAATATGAATCAGGTCACGAAGGCGATGCCCCCCTGGTAGGCTTCTCGCCTCGAAAAGCAAAAATCAGTTTATATTTTGCTACGGGAGACAAAGAAAGAGAAGAATTGTTACAGGCATTTGGTAAACACACTTCCGGAAAAGCGTGTGTGTACATCAATAAAGTGGCAGATATCGATATTAACGTATTGAAAGAATTGATTAATCAATCTGTCAAGTTTTTGAGAGATACATACCCGGACAATGAAATATAATAAAATGTATGTTTAAGAGGAACAAGAAAGCGAGTGGGAACGAAAATGAGAAAAATTAAAGTGGGCATAGTTGGATACGGATTGTCAGGAGCTACTTTTCACGCGCCGTTACTAAGTGTTTTAGGGCAGTTTCAAATAGCGAAAGTTGTCAGCTCCAATAAGGAAAAAGTCCAAAAAGATTTGAAAGATGTTGAAGTGGTAAGCAGCTTAGAGGAGATTCTTGAAGACCCATCCATTGATTTGGCTGTTATTACGACACCGAGTGGTTTACATTATGAAATGGCCAAGCAAAGCTTGTTAGCAGGGAAGCATGTCATTCTTGAAAAGCCAATGGTAGTGGAAGCTTGGGAGGCGGAGGAGCTCATTAAGATTGCCGAGGAAAAGGATCTGCTATTAAGTGTCTATCATAACCGGAGATGGGATAATGACTTTTTGACCGTGAAAAAACTTATGGATGATGGAGTGCTTGGGGAAATCAATACATACCAAGTCCATTATGATCGATACCGGCCTGTGGTCAGGGATAGATGGAGGGAAAAACCAGGTCCGGGATCAGGCATGCTTTATGATTTAGGATCACATCTCATCGATCAAGCACTTCATTTGTTTGGATTGCCGCAATTCGTTTGGGCAGATGTATTTTCCCAAAAAGAAAATGCAGAAACGGATGATTATTTCCATGTAATATTAGGATATGAAAAGCTAAGAGTTATCTTGCATTCAGGCTCAATCGTTCCGTTTAATGGACCGCGCTATCAGGTGCATGGAAGTAAAGGATCATTTATCAAGTACGGTCTTGACTGCCAAGAGGCAGCCCTAAGTGAGGGGAAAAAACCGTTGGATGACTCTTGGGGTGCAGATGAACCCGAATTCTATGGTAAGCTGGTTACGGTTGAAGGTGAAAATGAGACACATGAAACCATTGAAACACTGAATGGATCTTATTTAACATATTACCAGGCAATTGCAGATAGTATATTGAGCGGAAAAAAAGCTCCAGTAACCGCCCAAGAGGGATTATCGGTCATTAAAATCATTGATGCAGCTTTTGAAAGCAGTAAAGGGAAAAAAGCCGTATATATTAAATGAAAATCATTTTCCCCTAATAACAATATAAATGAGAAAAACTGAATGATAAGCGGCCTTATTCTCTATTAGAGGAAAAAGGCCGCTTTTTGTTTTGGTCAAATAAAATCATTAACTTAAGAAGCAAATGGTTTCGATTGTTACGCAAGATTTTGAGCTGTTTCCGCATGAAAATGGAGCGAATATCCAAGAGATTGAAGCGTTACTCGTGAATTAGAGCCATTTACTCGTGAATTCGGATCAAATACTCGTGAGATTCATCCATTTACTCGTGAATTTGAATGTTACGGAAGATTTAGAGCTGCTTCCGGAAAATGGAGGGAATATCCGCGAGATTTAACTTTTACTCGTGAATATACAGTTTTGGAGGATTTCAATTGATATAAAAATCATAAATGAAAAACCCCCGAATGGCGGCTGCTACTCGGGGGTTTTGTTAAGGCATGAAACTTGAAATGCCTTCTAAGCTCTAGGATAATGCCTTCGCATGAAGTGATCGCTTTTGCCAAGCCATGGTAATCATCAAAGTAATGAATAAAAGGATAAGGCCCAACATGAACGGGTAGGTAATGTGGACATCATACATCATTCCGGCAAGTGTAGGTCCGAGCACATTTCCAATGCTCATATACGCATTATTCATACCCATTGCAAAGCCCTGTTCATTCCCTGCCATCTTGGAAATCAGTGTGTTAAGAACTGGACGCAAGATGGAAGTGGAAAGGAAGATGATAAGCGAAATCAAAAAGAAAATCAGGTAACTTGTAGCAAAAAGTGATAGAAGGAAACCGATTGCTGCAACACTGATAAAGATATTCAGCACATTCACTTCCCCGAAACGCTGTACAATCCGGTCGACGACAAACAGTTGCACTATTACACTGACGATACCGGTGGCTGTAACCATGACGGCGATGTCCTTAGGACTTGAATTGAATTGATTATCAAGATAAAGACCAATTACAGATTCATATGCCATTAAGCCAAAGCTCATTACAAGAGTAATGATGAGTGGGATGAAATAAGGCATTTTCACGGATAAGGCAATCTTCCGAATCATTGTTTCAGTTTTTGCATCCATGGATTGTGGAACCTGTGCCGTTTCGCTTTCTTTTAAAACAAAAATCGAAAATACAACAGCTGATAGGGATACCAGAGCAGAAATCAAAAAGGGAAACTTCAAGCCAAAGTCAGCTAAAAAACCTCCAATTCCCGGACCGACTACAATTCCCAGGGACATGGCGGCAGATACTAAACTATTGCCTTTGGCGCGTTGATCAAATGTGGTGATATCGGCTACATAAGCAAAAATTGCGGGTATAAGCAAAGCTGCCCCGATCCCGCCGATGATACGTGAAGCATATAATAACCAAATGGAATTGACTGCATAAAAAATAAACATGGATAATGTCAAACCGACCAATCCATAAATAATCATTTTTCTGCGCCCGAATTGGTCAGTCCATTTTCCGGCAATTGGCGAAAAGATAAGTTGTGCACCCGCGAAAATGGCGATCATTAGGCCAGCGGCGGTTCCGCCTTGATTAATGGAGGCCAGGTATGCTGGTAAAATGGGAATGATGATACCGAAACTTCCTATTGCTATAAACATATTGATCATGAGGATAATGATCTTTTTGCGTTGTTCTGCTGACATGGACAGCCTCTCTCTCTCTTTAAAAAATCAATAACCAATTTAATTCGCATGGTTAATTTTTTGATACGTTAATTATGTTATAGTTTTAGATAGATAGTGTCAATAAGAAAGGATTGTCAAACATGAATTCAAGTGAATTGTATAATTTACATCTAGAGATCAGGGAACTAAGCAGACTATCACAAGAATTGGTTGAACCGTTATTGGTTAAATATGATTTAACTTCTGTACAGTATCGCGCATTGCAATTAATAGTCTTGAATGAATCCATAGCTGTTAAAGATGTTTCGAATCATTTGAAGATTAAACCTGCGGCAGGAACTGCACTAATTGATCGGCTTGAACGGAAGAAGTTGATTGAGAGGGTACATAGTGAGGATGATCGGCGGGTAGTTTTTATCCAATCCACTGAAAGTGGAAGGAATACCTATCATTCCATCAATAAGTGTTTTACCAAAATCTTTCGTGACTTTTATAGCGTCCTAAATGGAGAGGAAACGGAACGTCTCAAACAAATCGTTGGGAAGCTTACCGAACATCTGTCGTCATGCATAGAGAATAAAATATAGTCTTCCTGACGTGTACAGTTTCCATTATAATAGAATGAAGATGCACTATATATTTATTAAAGCAGTGAATTTCACTGTTTTAGGAGGTTAATTATCAGAATAATTAAAAAATATTTAGATAAAAACGTCATTCAATGATTTTATTTTGGTGTAAGTAATCCATTAAAGAAGATATGACGGCTGGAAAATGAATATGTATCAAAAGGATAAGAAGTTTTTTTCTCAGGATTCATCATGACGAACCAGGCAGGGTGCTGAATACAAAGAATCTGAAAAGAAGGAGATGGTAAAATGTTTTCCCCATTAACTCCAATGGATTGGAAGCGCAGGGCCGTAAAATATTATCCTCAAAAAGTGGCAGTCATTGATGAAGAGAAAGAGTTTACTTATAAGGAATTCGGGCAGCGAACAGATCAACTTTCCAAAGCATTGCATTCTTCGGGAATTGAAAAAGGCGACCATATTGCAGTAATGTTGCCAAATACGCATTATATGTTGGAATGTTTTTATGGCATTTGTCAAATGGGAGCGGTAATGGTTCCTTTGAATTATAGGCTTGCTGCAGAGGATTTGGAATATATCATCAAGCATAGCGATTCAAAAATGTTGATAGTCGATGAAGAATTCACCGCTCCAATCGAAAAGATCATTACTAGACTATCATTGGAAAAAATCATTATCGTGCCTGTTGAAGGACATGAAACCACTTTACCTGGGATAGACTATGAGAATTTCATTTTGCATGCAAATGATGGTGGTCTGCCAGAGGTTACAATCGATGAAAATCAACTTTTGACTATAAATTACACGAGTGGAACTACTTCAAAACCAAAAGGGGTAATGTTGACCCATCGCGGGAATTACATGAATGCCGCTAATTTCATTTATCACCTTGGAGTGAAGCATGACGATGTATACTTACATACCTTGCCGATGTTTCACGCTAATGGCTGGGGAGGTGTATGGTCGGTAACGGCTACTGGCGGGACCCATGTATGTTTAAGGAAGGTCGATCCCCCTCTTATCCTCAAATTATTCAGCCGTCATAATATTACATTGTTATGTGGAGCACCTACTGTTGTCAATATGTTGGTAAATGATCCTAAAGCAAAGGAAACAAATATCAAAGTGCGTCCAAGGATGGCAACAGCTGGTGCTCCTCCAGCAGCAGCGCTTATACAAAAGGCACAAGAAATCCTTGGTTTGAATATGATCCACGTATATGGATTAACAGAAACTTCCCCTTTCATCCTATATAACGAGTGGAAGGATGAGTTTGAAGCTAAATCGGCGGACGAACAAGCAATAATAAAGGCAAGACAAGGTATTGAATTGGTTTTCAATGGGGAAACGATGGTGGTCAATCAAGAAGGGAAAGAAGTCGCTTGGGATGGAAAGGAACTGGGGGAAATCATCACTCGCGGAAATGTTGTAATGGAAGGATATTATAAGGATCCGGAAAAGACGGCCGAAGCAATTAGAGATGGCTGGTTTCATACCGGGGATCTGGCAGTTACCTATCCTGATGGATATATTGAGATACAGGACAGGGCTAAGGATTTAATCATTTCCGGCGGGGAAAATATTTCTTCAACAGAGGTAGAAGGGGTATTGTATAATCATCCAGATGTTTTGGAGGCTGCGGTCATTGCCATCCCAGACGATAAATGGGGAGAAACGCCTAAGGCAATCATTGTGCTGCAGCCCAATGCAAAAGTGACAGAAAAAGAGATCATTACCTTTTGCCGCTCAAAAATGGCTCATTTTAAAGCACCGACAAAAGTTGAATTCGTAGAGTCTTTACCGAAAACGGCAACAGGTAAGCTACAAAAATACCGTTTGAGGGAAATCCATTGGAAAGGATCAAAAAAGGTAAATTAAAGGCTTTCATCGGAACGGGATATATATTGAGGGGGTGTCATAAAAAGGTAAATCAAATGAAGTACGGCAATTAACAAGACCAAGAATGCTTTTAAATAAGCATTCTTGGTTTTTATATTATGGAAAGCAACATATCCTCTGTAATACTAGGAGGGGATAAATTAATTAACGAGGGCTTCTAAATGAAAGATTTGACTTAATGTAATATATATACGTATTTTAGATAAACTTGGTTTATTACAACTAGCATAACTGATGCATGATAGGCGTGCTTTCCGGAATAATATGCTGCTATTAAACTATTTGGACTGCAAGCAAGTGCATCAGGATGTCCTCAGTAATAATAGCTGATCGAAATTAATTTTAAATGTAAAACATAGACATATTAATTTTATTTATAGCAATAATTATTGGATTAATTTTATGGTTGAATAAAAAGAAAAAAGGATCTAAATCAGTTTATAGACAAAAGGGGTTCTATCTAAATTTTGAAACAAAGCTGATTGGAGCGAGTGTCTTGAGGCAATGTTCAAACCCCCTTTAGTCTGACTTAGAGTTAGTTTTTTTTAAAAAAAACTTATATCAATGGATTTTTGTGAATTCGTTAAAAAAAGGGCGGGAAGAAAAATAGATAATTTTTCTTCCCGCCTTTTTTATGAAAAGCACGAAAATTTTTAAAAAGCCTAATGAGATCATATTATATGAAGAAACTAAGAAGCACATAGAAAAACAAACGATATTCTATTAAAAATTCTGTAAACTTAAAACAAACATTATAACGTTATATTGATTAGTTCAGTTAAATATGATAATCTATTTTTGTAAAGAGAAATGAAATGAATTCTTATTCAGTGTAACCGTATACAAAGTACTTGCAATCGGTAGGAAGTATCGAAAAGGATGAGGGAAATGACAGATACGTTAGTTCTGAAGAATGTAAAGATGTTAGAGGGGAATGCAGCGGATATCATACTGGAAAAAGGGATGATTAAAGAAATCGCACTTCCCGGAACTGCAACAGGCAATAAGATAATAGATTATAATCAAAAAGTTTATGTTTCGAGCGGATGGATTGATATGCATGTACATGCTTTCCCGGAATTCGATCCTTATGGTGATGAGGTTGATGAGATTGGATATAAAACTGGTGTAACAACGGTCATCGATGCGGGAAGCACGGGGGCAGATAGGATATCTGATCTGGTTATCAGTTGTGAAAATTCCAAAACGAATGTTTTCGCCTTTCTGAATATTTCGCGGATAGGTTTGAAAAGGATTGATGAGTTATCGGATATTTCATGGCTGGACGAAGGGGAATTAAGGAAGGCAATTTCCAAGTACGGGGAGTTTATCGTTGGACTTAAAGCGAGAATAAGTAAAAGTGTGGTTGGTCCAAATGGTGTCGAGCCATTAAAAATCGCTAGGAAGTTTTCGGCTGAAACTGGTTTACCATTAATGGTTCATATCGGTTCAGGGCCGCCTGATATTAAGGAAGTCCTTGGTTTACTTGAGGAAAAGGACATTATTACACATTTCTTAAATGGTAAAGCGAATAATTTATTTGATGTAAGAGAAGAGCCACTGCCTGAGTTAAGTAAGGCGATTGAACGTGGTGTTCATTTGGATGTAGGTCATGGAACGGCAAGCTTTTCTTTTAAAACTGCCGAAATGGCAAAAAAGCGGGGGATCCGTTTCAATACGATCAGTACGGATATATATCGTAAAAACAGGGAGAATGGGCCAGTTTTTAATATGGCAAATGTGCTTACAAAATTTTTGTACCTCGGTTATCCATTAAAAGAAGTAATAGATGCCGTTACGGTCAATGCAGCAGCTTGGTTGCATAAACCAGAGCTTGGCAGGATTTCAACTGGGGATATTGCGAACTTGACCTTATTCTCGATCGAGAATGGGCCGACTCTTTTAGTTGATTCCGAAGGTGAAAAAAGGATGGCAGAAAAAAGAGTTGCTGTAAAAGGAGTGGTTATAAATGGAGAATTCATTGAACGCTAAATACGGTTTGAAAAGAGTCATCAATGCAAGCGGAAGAATGAGCATATTGGGGGTTTCTGCCCCAACTGACACAGTGATGGACGCGATGAAAAAAGGTGGGCAAAATTATGTTGAAATTTCTGATTTAGTCGATAAGTCAGGCCAGCATATAGCGAATTTGCTTCATTCCGAAGCAGCGGTCGTCGTAAACTCAGCATCAAGTGGAATTGCGCTTTCCGTAGCGGCGATCGTGACTGAAGGAAACAGAAGGAAAAGTGAAAGGCTTCATCAAGATCCCATTCAAAAGAATGAAATCATCATGCTGAAAGGCCATAACGTTCAGTATGGTGCACCAGTTGAAACCATGATTTACCTTGGTGGAGGAAATTTGGTGGAAGTTGGGTATGCAAATGAAGGGAAGGCAGAGCATATTGCTGATGCCATAAATGAAAATACTGCCGCCATTTTATATGTGAAATCGCATCATGCTGTTCAGAAAAATATGATATCGGTCGAAGAAGCGTGGGAAGTGGCCAAAATGAATAATATCCCTCTGATTGTCGATGCAGCAGCTGAGGAGGATTTGGAAAAATATATACAATTCTCCGACTTGGCGATCTATAGTGGATCAAAAGCCATCGAAGGACCCACATCAGGTATCGTTGCTGGCAGAAAAAAATATATCGAATGGGTAAAGGTTCAACTGCACTGTATCGGAAGGAGCATGAAGGTTGGAAAGGAAACTACCTTTGGGCTGCTTCAGGCATTGGATGAGTATTTTGACAAGACAGATAATAGCGAAAAAGAAAAGGCTAGTTTACAAGTTCTCACATCACTTGACTCCATTGATGGCGTAAAAGTAACGATAGTACAGGATGAAGCCGGCCGTGCCATTTATAGAGCCCGCATTTCCATTGATCCTTTGATAACGGAAATAACGGCGAAAGAAGTGAACGAGCAGCTCAAAAATGGGGATATTGCCATTTATACACGTGATTATGGGATTCGGCAAGGCTTTTTCGATATAGATCCGCGTCCATTGCAAGGTGATGATATACATGTCATTGAAGCACAATTAAGAACAATATTAGGAGGAAAACAAGGATGACAAACATAAACAAACGGTTATTGAATGATCGTGTAGCCTTAAATGTACTTGCAAATAGTGTAGAAAATGCAGCGGAAGTCTTTGAAGCAGCGGAAGGCCATGTATTGGTGGGTGTACTCTCAAAGGATTATCCAACTGTGGAAGCTGGTGTTACAGCAATGAAAGAATACGGAGAAGCCATTGATGAGGCCGTTTCAATAGGATTGGGCGCGGGCGATAATAGACAGGCAGCAGTTGTCGCAGAAATAGCAAAATACTATCCAGGTAGTCATATTAACCAGGTTTTTCCGGCTGTTGGTGCCACCAGGGCCAATTTAGGTGAGAAGGATAGCTGGATAAATTCACTTGTTTCTCCAACTGGGAAAGTCGGTTATGTGAATATCTCCACTGGTCCAGTAAGTGCAGGTGCAAGTGAAACTGCCATTGTGCCTATAAAAGCTGCCATTGCGCTTGTTCGTGATATGGGAGGAAATGCATTAAAATACTTTCCGATGAAAGGCCTGAAGCATGAAGCTGAATATCGTGCTGTGGCAAAAGCTTGTGGTGAAGAGGGATTTGCTTTGGAACCAACAGGTGGAATCGATTTAAATAATTTCGAGACCATTTTAGAAATTGCATTAGAAGCAAAAGTGCCTAAAGTCATTCCCCATGTATATTCTTCTATCATCGATGAAGAGACTGGTAAAACGAATGATGAGGATGTACGGAAATTATTGGACATAACAAAAAAATTGGTTGAAAAATATGCCTGAAAGGATTGTGGCATTCGGGGAAGTTATGATGCGTTTGCAGGTACCAGGGTATGAATTACTATCACAGGCTAACACTCTGCAATACTCCTTTTCAGGCACGGGAGTAAACGTAGCTTCTGCGATGACAAAGCTTGGACATGATGGGTATGTTGTGACCAAGTTACCGGATAACCCCCTCGGGGATTCAGCGATCTCAGCTTTGCAGCGCTTAGGAATTGGAAGGGGCTACATCTCCAGAGGCGGCAAATACATGGGGATGTACTTTTTGGAAAATGGATTTGGACAGCGGGCGAGCCGTGTCACATATTCCAATCGACTGGAAAGCAGTTTTAATACAGCCACCTTATCCGATTATGATATGGATATGATTTCGGAAAGTACGGATATTATCCATTTTTGCGGAATCACGCTTGCAATGGCGGAAAATGTACGGGAAAGTATGAAGGCGCTGGCTGGAAAAGTCAAAGAAAAAGGCGGTACAGTCTGTTTCGATTGCAATTACCGTCCCTCTTTATGGGAGGGAGGTTATTCTGACGCAAAGCCTCATTATGAAGAAATGCTTTCTTTGGCTGATATCGTCATGATGAATGAGAAAGACGCCCTATATATTTTAGGAATGAAGTCAGAAGGCTCCACAAGGGAAGAGCAGCTTATTGAGTTGATCCCTGAAGTGGCCAAGAAATTCAATATTCAATCGATAGCAGGGACACATCGTTCAATCAACAGTGATAATAGCCATACACTGAGGGGGTATATATACAAAGAAGAGACATTTTACTTTTCCGATATCCTATCATTTTCCGTATATGATAGAATAGGTTCAGGCGATGCTTACACAAGCGGAATCCTGCATGGCGAATTGCTAGGATATTCCCCTGAAAAGACAGTTCGGTTTGCGGCTGTATCAGGAATGCTGGCATGTACTGTCGTTGGAGATACTCCTTTGGCAACCGAAAAGGAGATACTCTCGGCAATGGAAGGTAAAATGGAAGATATTAAGAGATAAAGGCAGGAGATTAGGAATGAATGTGAACAGAAAAAATGGACCGATGTATTTACAGATAAAAGAAATATTAAAGGATCGTATTTTACATGGGGTTTATGCCATCGACACAAACATTCCCTCTGAGCCTCTTTTGGAAGAAGAATTTAACGTAAGTAAGGTCACTGTCCGTAATGCAATCAAAGAACTCGTTCAAGAGGGGTATGTTGAAAAGAAAAGCGGCAAAGGCACTAGAGTCATAGCTAATGGTTCGATTGTCAAACTTTCCAAAGGAAAGCGTTTCACAGAGCTTTTGGTGGAGGAAGGGCACTCCATTTTAAAAAAGGTGTTAAACATAAGTCATGTTGACCTTTCTTCAGACTCTAAGCTGCATTCTTTATTTGGTGACCATTGCTTAAGTATTGAACGGATATATTTATTGGACAATGAGCCTTATATTTACTTTACACATTATGTTTCACTGGATTTAAACCAAGAAGAAATAGAAGAGGTCCAGATCAATTCTTTGTACCGCTTTTTGGAAGATCAAAACGTCAAACTTGAAATTTTCAGAGATGAGTTTGCCGTTGCTATCGCTCCGGATCACATTTGCGAAACACTGAAAATCGAAAACAATAGTCCAGTACTAAAGAGGATTCGGATTTCCAGTGATGGGGACGGAAATGTTATGGAATACAGTGAAGGATATTACAACACGGTTAAACAGAACTACATTGTGACATATAACGAGCCGGTACAATAATCCTATTTATTGTATTGGTTGGTTTGATTGTAAGCGATTTCTTGGGAATGGGGAGAACATATGGATCTATATTTATTAGGAATCACGCTGATAGCAATCGTAATAGTTATTTTGGGGGTATCATGGTGGAAATGGCATGCATTCATTAGCTTGACTGTAGCCAGTTTATTTTTAGCGGTTTTTTCCGGACTGCCAATGGACAAGATTGTTGGGGCTTATGAAACGGGTGTCGGAGCGGTCCTTGGTCACCTTATTGGAATATTGGCATTGGGTACCATCTTAGGAAAGATGATGTCCGACTCTGGAGCTGGTATGCAGGTTGCTGACTTTTTCATTAATAAATTCGGTGTGAAAAAACTGCCATGGGCCATGCTCTTATCTGGTTTCATCATTGGCATTCCGGTATTTTTCGAGGTTGGTTTAGTAATATTGCTTCCTTTGGTCATTTCCATTCGGAAATCTACCAAAGTGAACATCTTGTTAATTGGTATTCCAGTACTTGCTGGCTTATCGATCGTACATGGGCTGGTACCTCCACATCCTGGAGCCATGACAGCTATTGGAATCTATAATGCTAACATGGGACAAGTACTTCTGTACTCATTGATCATTGCATTCCCGACTGCTGTTATTGCGGGACCACTATTCGCAAAATGGATTCATAAACGGGTTATTCCTGTCGGAGAACCGGAATTGATCCGGGTGGAAACAAAGACAAGTGGATTACCAGGCACTGGAGTTTCGTTCTTCATCATCCTATTGCCGGTATTGTTGATGGTTTTAACTTTAGTGGCGCCTTATCTGCCGATACCGGGTTCCATTGAAAAAATCTTATTGTTTATCGGAAGTCCAGTGATCGCCCTATTAATCTCCTGTTTTGCAGCTTACTATTTCTTGGGCTACAGACAGGGAATGGACAAATCGCTAATTAAAAAGTTGACGGAAGAATGCTTATTGCCATTAGCTTCCATAATCCTTATTATCGGTGCTGGCGGAGGCTTCAAACAAATTTTAATTGATAGTGGCGTAGGGACTGCAATCGCTTCCATGTCTGAGGAAATTTCTTTGTCCCCAATCGTTCTTGCATTCCTTGTGGCCGGATTAATCCGGGTTGCCACAGGTTCTGCAACCGTCGCTTTGACCACGGCGGCAGGGATCGTTTCACCGGTCGTTGCCAATATGACGGGTGTTAATCTAGAATTGCTCGTTATTGCCACGGGAGCAGGCTCACTTATGTTTTCCCATGTTAACGACGCCGGTTTCTGGTTAGTAAAAGAATACATGGGATTAACCGTTAAAGAAACTTTCAAAACATGGACAGTGATGGAAACATTACTTTCCTTCGTGGCATTCGGTTTGGTTTTAATTTTCGATATATTCATATAATTAAAGAAAATTTTTGCAAAACCTGATTATGTAGCATTTACCTCCGTGAACTGTCTTGTTGTGACAAATCACGGAGGCTTTTATTTAGTTATGAACATACTGGGGAGGAAGAAAAGGACCGGCTGTACTCTTAAAGATAGGTCGTTGCAGAAAAAATAGTAATAAAATTCATTCAAAATCGTAGTTATTTTTACTATTGACAAGGGTGTAGTTTCATCCGGGTGACGTTTGTTTGGCTCCTCGAAGATATAAGTCCTGACAGAGACTTTTATATTGCAAGATTGACAGCTTGCCGTTTACATATTCATTCTGAATATAATCCAATAATTCATTGGCATGGTTAGGCTTTTGACGTTTTTCCTGAATATAATGGAGAATTAAAACTTCTATATTCACACACTCACCTTACTTGACAAGTATTTTTTTCCATTAACAATATAACATGGGTATTCAAAAAAATATCATTTTTTGAATATTTTAACTATCGACATATTTATACAAATAAAGGATTGATTCGGAATAAGCGGTGGAAAATTTTATCGGGAAATGCAAAAAGAACGATATTGTACCGACTTGATTTTAGGCACAAAAAAGCCCTTGATAATTCAAGGGTTTTTTTGTTGATTTAGGTCATAAAACTGATTTTGCAACGACTTCATGCTTGTATCTTTTGTACAGGTAAAGGTGATAAGCGCAGTTCTGCGGATTCTCTCTTAATGGAGAATAAATAAGCTGCCAAGCCTAAGAAGGCTGTAAAAATCAGCATGGCGATCGATGAACTGAAGTCCCCGCCGGACAAGTCACGAAGCCATCCCATGATATAGCTCGAAAAGCCGCCCATGATATTCGTGAATCCAATTAGACCAGCGGCTCGTCCTGCTGTTTCAGGTGTTGAGTATTTTACCATGAGCATATTACTTAGATGGAACACACCGCCTTGACATCCCATTGCCAGTCCCATACATAGTCCGGCCAAAATAGGATTCGGGATGAAGACAGCTACCGTCAAAAAGACAGCCGTCAATGAAAATAGAATCGTGGCCATCAAACTTGGACGTCTGGTTTTGTCAGCCAGAAAACCGCATGCCAAGACAAATCCTAGAGCGAATAGCCAGGAAAGAGAAGTAATGCTCGACATTCCTTCCTTTTCGAATCCTTTTGCTTCAATGAGGTATGTAGGAAGCCAAATGCTGATTCCGAAAAATAAGAAGGAGCATACGAGCATGCCGAACCAAACGATCCAGAAACGATAATCTTGTGCGAAACTCTTCTTGTTCTCGGAGGGGGCGGTTTCTTTCATTTCATCATCCGTTTGGCGAATGAAAGCCAATTCCTCCTTACTTATACGGGGATGCTCTTCTGGTGTATTCCTCGTCATAAAGATGAACATCGGGATATTTATAAATAAGTTGAAAGCTGCAAGCATAAAGAAAGCTGCTTGCCAGTGGAGTAAAGATATCACGAGCACCAAAACTACGGCTCCCATTGCCGGTCCTAAATAGTTTCCGGTGAGCCAAGATGCCTGGGCCCTACCCAATTCGCGTTTATGAAACCAGTTAGAAATGAGCTTTCCGGAAACCGGAATCATCATCCCTTCACCAAAACCAAGAATTATCCTGCTAATTAAAAATATTTCATATGAATTTGCCAGGCCTGACATAATCATCGTGAGTGTCCAAACGAATAAACCGGCGATGGCTGTTTTTCGTGCACCTAATTTATCAATGATGAAGCCCCAAAAAAGATTTGAAACTCCATAAGCAATGGTGAATACAAAAGATAGAAGACCGATCTTTGCATTTTTGTCATCGCCTGTCATACCTAGTGCATGCAAGAATTCTGGATCTGTTTGAATGATGGAAATGCCAACCTTATCAATTTGTCCGAAAAACCAAAAGAAAAAAATTGGAACGGCAATATACAACCATCTTTTTTGCCCATTTAACATAATACCATCTCCTTATCGCTCTTTAGCATTCCGCAAAATACTTATATTTGAGAATAAGTGTTTTACGGTTTTCCTTTAGAAAGGTACTAGTTTTGATTATTCATTTAAGAGCTAAATCCCGCCTTTCTTTATAATTTTGATAGAAAAAAAGGAATAGTGTGTTTTGTAAGGAAAACAAAGTTTTACTTTCTTAACGATAAATTAAAATAATTTGATTGTCAATTTAATATTTTGACAATTTTCTATTTTTAGAATAAATAATCTTATAAGCGCTTTCAGTCCAAAGGCGAACTCTGTTTCATCCTATTGAGTAGGAACTCCATCAAGCAAGTACTTAAAATGGAAGTAATCTAATACTTTGTGTCCAAAAAACAAATTATTATCAAATTATTAAAAATTCTGACTTGTTGATATTGAATTTAAAATCAGGAAAATCTATAATTCATTTATATTGTTTTATATATGAAATACTTAATATGGAAAATTTTGTTGGCAAAGAATATCGATGTATTAAAATTTATTTGTTTTTACTTTTATAATTGGTTATATTTGGTTGTGTAACAAAGAGCTGGTCTTTCGATACGTCAATTACGCTGAGCATTCCAAATAGTTTTATATATGTAAATATGCTTTAATTGACACATATACACTATTCTATTTATACATGAAGAGTAAAGGATTGTAAGGTAGAAATGGTTGCCAATTAGAGTACTGCCTGATTCATTATCAGGAATTGCAATTGTTATCCTGCAGTGTTGGGAAACACGGTGACACCAGCTCGGGTATCGCTCTTGGCTTTTACTAGCCGTTTTCCGGAAGTGGTGAAAGCGTTGATTATATCTGATGTGACTCGTTGGACAGCTGTTGTTAACATGAAGGAAAGTAAACGGAAACTTCTGATTTGATTACAATCCATCGAAATGTGATCGGATGAACTTGCAAAGCAGAGGGCAGTGCACTCCTGACGCCAAATGTTATGGCTAGTTAGGGAAGCACAAGTGCTCACGTCAGGATACTGGTCATTTTCCTTCTCTATATCAAATTTAAAACAAATGGACATCCTATCTTCAATATCTGTCCCGACAGTGTCTTGTGTAGTGACTGAATCAGGTCAGACCTGATAGTGAGTCAAGCATATTTTAAAAATTGATTCCTAATTCCGGGTTTTCCATTATACACGGGAAGATAGGCCATTTAAGTTGCAGCAGGATCCAGGGGTGTTAAGGAAGCTAAAGAAAACAGGCAACAATTGAAGTATGCATCAAAACATTCACCAAATGAACGATCAGAAAAAAATGTACATATACTGCAAGTTCTTCTTTCTAGGTATGAAGAAAGCTTGGGTTATAGTCAGGAGAAAATGAGATTTATTCACAACGGGGGGAATACTCAAATGGCAAGCGAAGAAAAAGAGAAAGAGAAATATAGTGCTAATTCATTGGTTAGGGGCTTGGAAATCATTAAGCTCTTTAATGAAGTACAGCCGAGCTTGTCTCTTTCAGAAATAGCAAAACAACTCGGAGTAAGCAGAACAGTACCATATCGTTTATTATTCACATTACAAAATATTGGTTACTTGTCTCAGGATGAACATACCAAACGTTATAGTTTAACTCCTAAAGTTCTTGAATTGGGATTCAGCTACTTGAATAGCTTGAAATTCCAGGAAATTGTCCAACCTTATATGGAGACCTTACGTGATGAAATCGGAGCCTCCTGCCATTTGTCCATTTTGGATGGACAGGAAGTTGTTTATGTTGGAAGTGCCCCGATCAGAGGTGTATCCGCTGTCAATGTGAACATAGGTTTGCGGCTGCCGGCACATGCTTTGGCCAACGGAAAATTACTTTTGGCATATCAACCGAAAGAAATGCTAATGCAAATGTTCAAAATCTCAAACCTAACTCCTTATACAGACAAAACACTAACTGCCCCTGGGGAATTTCAAAAACAGCTGGAATCGATTCGGCAAAATGGTTATTCGATGACAAGCGGAGAATTCCACCCTGGCATCCGTTCCGTTGCCGCCCCGATTTTTGACAGGACTGGGAAAGTATTGGCTGCCTTGAATGTCGTGGCAACAGAATCTGCTTACCAGGAGGATTTCATCGATAAAATTGCCTTGCCGAAACTGTTGGAAGTTTCTCGGCAGTTATCCGGTTATATGGGATATAGCGGGGGAAAGCCTTATCAACACGAAGATGTCTGAACGATATAAAATCGATTAATAAGTGAATAACCTCTTTCGAAAGTGTGGATCTCCCAATAGGGAATCCACACTTTTTTGTGTTAAGAAAAGCAAATCGTTACAAGTTTATCCCATAGTGGTGAGCGTTCTGTTTATAAAAATAGTTTTAAATATTCTAAAAACTCATTGACAATGAAGCGGTTTCATTTTAGACTTAATTCATAGACAAAACAATGTTTTGCTTATGAAACATATTGGGGTTTAGAAACAACAAATAAGGGAGGAATTTTAAAATGACAAAAGAAGCTTTCTCAGTGAAGGATTTTGAAAAAAAATATGTTGCCCGATTGAAAGACCGTACTCTTGATTGGAATGTCTTGAAGTTCCAAGAAGAAATTGATCCCGCTTATAGACGTGCACAGATGAGATATATCGGACGTGGTGCCACTGCCAATAACGATACGAATGTAATTGCAGGTGAACATTTCACTTTAAGTACAATGGTGCTTCCTCCGGGATGTATCGGTCCTTTGCATCTTCACGACGATGTTGAAGAAGTGTTTTTCATTCTTGAGGGTGAAGTCACGGCACTAATTCAAGAGGACAGCTACAGTGAAGTGCATGAAATTAAATTAAGTGCGAGAGACTGCATCAGCAGCCCACCTGGGGTTTATCGCGGAATTAGGAATGACGGGGATGTAGAGGCACGCATGCTCGTGATGCTAGGGGCAGTGAAGCCTAATTTACCGACTTATCCTGAAGGCAGTGAACTGGAAGAACTGCGTAAACAACGCTCTAAAGAAAGAGAAGCCATCATTAAAGACTGATCATTTAGCCGAAAAGGGCACCTGCATTATGAAAATTAATGAGGCGCCCTTTTCGATTAGATTGTTAAATAATGGCCAATGCAAATTATCTAAAGGTAAATCCAAATTATGGGAGGTATAAAAATGCTTGGGATTACTCATTTACGACATATAAGCATGATAACTCCGAATTTCGACGATCAAGCAGAGTTTTATGAAAAGGTTTGGGGACTTGATAGAGTGGATGTTCCGGGAGAGGAGAATACTGTTTATTTCCGCGGTGCTGGACCGGAACATCATATTTTAAGCCTTCACAAGGGAGAAAAACGAGGATTGCACCATATAGCTTTTGGAATGGTCGATAAAAATGCTGTGGATCGTGCAGCGGGGATTCTACAATCGAAGGGCGTTCGAATTATTGAACCACCTGGATATTTGGATGAAGCAGGTGCAGGTTATGGCCTGCGGTTTATTGATCCGGAAAATCGCGTGATTGAGCTCTCGGCTTGGGTGGAAGTGCAAACGTCTATTTGGAGCAAGAAAAATGTCGATCCAGTGAAACTGAATCATGTTGTAATGAACACGAAGAACTTAGATATGATCGTTGAGTTTTATACGGACGTACTCGGTTTTAAAGTTACTGATTGGAGTGAGCACCAAATGTCATTCCTGCGGTGCAACAGGAAGCATCACTCCATTGCCTTCAATCAAGATGAGCATGCGTCAGTCAATCATATCGCATACGAAGTCGATTCCGTGGATGAACTGATGCGAGGAATAAGCAATGTCCGAAAAGCGGGCTTGTCAGAACTTTGGGGACCTGGACGTCATGGGCCTGGAGACAATATTTTCTGTTATTTTCAAGACCCAGGCGGTTTTGTTATGGAGTATACATGTTATCTGGAAACGATCGAAGATGAATCTGAGTGGAGAGCACGTGTATGGAAACGGGTTCCGCATTTAATGGATCAGTGGGGGATTGCAGGGCCGCCGAAACCTGAAGCCCGCAAAGCAATGGGAGGAGATCCCGATCCAGGATGGGTTGATTCTCATATAGATGGTTCTGTCATGGCGGAAAAATGAGGAGGATTTTGATTTCCTCCCATGATTCTTGCGCGTAGTTAGCTTCTTGTAGATTAAAGGACAGCATTTGAGGAAAATGGCTTTGAAAAGGAGTGAAGAGAGTGGATTTAGGATTGCAAGGAAAAGTGGCTGTCATTATGGGCGGCACGTCGGGCGTGGGATTAAAAACAGCAGAAATGTTTTTAGCTGAAGGAGCGAAAGTGGCTATTTGCGGCAGAAGCGCTGAGCGTATGGAAAGTGCACAAAGTCAATTACTCTCATTTGGTGAAAAGGCAGATATTTTTGCATCAACATGTGATGTCACCTCAAAATCGGATGTGGATTCTTTCATTAATGGTACCGCTGAGAGGTTTGGCGGAATCGATATATTGGTGAATGCAGCCGGTCAAAGCGTGATGGGTCACTTTTTTGACATAACGGATGAGCAGTGGGAAGAACAGATTCAGTTAAAGTTCTTTGCCATCATATATGCAGTTCGTGCTTCGCATCCTCATTTAGTGAAAAGGGGAGGAGGGCGGATTATTAATATTAATGCGACGCTTGCTAAAGAACCTGAACGTCATATGGTAGCGACTGCAGCAGCAAGGGCTGGCCTCCTTAATTTAAGCAAAACCTTGTCCCAGGAATTGGCCTTTGACAATATATTGGTCAATTCAGTGAGTCTTGGATTGATCCGGACTGATCAATGGGAGCGAAGAAGATTGAAAAATGCGCCTGATATGGACCCTGAAGAGTATTACGGGGACCTTGCGAAAAAACGGAATATCCCCCTCGGCCGCGTAGGCGAAGCGGAAGAAGTGGCCAGTGTCATTGTTTTCCTTGCTTCAGACAAAGCAAGTTATGTAGCGGGTTCGACGATTGAGACGGCAGGAGCGATTGGAAAGGCACTATAAATATATTACTAAAAAAGGTAGGATAACGCGATGAAAATAAAAGAAGAAATAGAGTTTACGACCGCCGATTCCATCGTAAAGGAGCTTGTTCAAGCAGGAGTGGAAGCAGCTTTCGGGATTGTCAGCATTCACAATATGCCCATCTATGATGCAATTCTTAGAGAAGGGAGCATCAAACTTATATGTTCACGCGGTGAGAGCGGTGCCGTAAACATGGCTGATGGATATGCCCGCGCCACTGGGAAATTGGGTGTAGTGATTACCAGTACTGGAACAGGGGCAGGAAATGCTGCTGGTTCCTTGGTGGAAGCTTGGGCAGCTGGTGTTCCCCTTCTTCACCTTACAGGTGAGGTGGCTTCTTCTTATCTTGGTACAGGCAAAGGATACATACATGAGTGTAAAGACCAGCTTTCAATGATGAGCGGGGCTTGTAAAAATGCAGTGAGGCTTAGAAACCCTGATCAAACCGCAGCAGTAGTTAGGAAGGCAATCGAAGAAGCGTTAACTGCACCAACGGGCCCGGTTACATTGGAAATTCCCATCGACTATCAATCGGCGATCATAGAAGATCTTTCACTCGAAGGGCTACGAGCTTCAACATCTGAAACAAATCCATTGCCATTCATTCCTGAACAAGCTGTGCAAAAAATAGTGGGGGCACGCCGTCCTGTGATATGGGCCGGTGGTGGAGTCATCAGTGCCAATGCTTCGCAAGAGCTGCAAAAATTAGCGGAAATCCTTGGTGCAGCGGTTATAACCAGTCAGTCAGGAAAAGGTTCGATTCCAGAAAACCATGAACAATGCATAGGACATTTTGCGGCATATGAAACAACTAAAGAGTTTTTAAGAAATGCAGATTTATTGATTAGCGTAGGTGTTAGGTTTAGGGGGAATGAAACATCCAACTGGAAAGTACCGGTGCCACAAGAACATATAGCGATCGATGCGGATTGGCAGGCCATTAACCGGAACTATAAAGCCACGTTAGGATTAGTTGGCGATGCAAAAGATATGCTTGCTGCCGTCATTGAAAAGCTTGAAGAACATTCAGTTCATGCGGAGCCATCTTATTTACAAGAAGTTCTTTCGCTTAGAAATGAAGTACGTGCCCAACTCAGGGAAACGCTTGGACCTTATGAGCAATTTGTGGATGGCATGAGGGATATATTACCAGACGATACTATTCTAGTCCGTGATGTAACCGTTCAGGCAAACGTTTGGGGCAGCCGTTTATTTGAAATCTATGAACCGAGAACATCCATTCATGCATCAGGGGGAGGAATTGGTCAAGGTCTTCCAACAGCAATCGGTGCCCAAATGGGTTGTCAAGATAAAACCGTCGTTCTTATGGCTGGAGATGGTGGGTTCATGGTTAACGTCGGGGAAATGGTTACGGCAGCCGAAGAAAACTTACCAGTTATTATCGTATTATTCGATGACTCAGGCTATGGGGTTCTTCGCAATATTCAAACAGCCGCATATGGCCGGCAGGTAGCCGTGGATTTATTGAGCCCTGATTTTGTGAAACTGGCTGAGTCCATGCATTTTGAAGCGGTGCGTATTGGTTCTGGAGATGAATTCATATCCGAACTGAAAAAGGCTAAGGAAAGACGTAAACCTTCAATGATCGTTGTTGATATGGAAGCTGTGGGGCCAATGGCCAAGCCATTTGGCGGACCGCCAGGAGCTGCAGAAGCATTCAAGCCAAAAAAACTATAAGGAGGATTGAGAATGATTTCGACATACCCATTTGTTTCAGGAAAATATCTAGTTAATGGAGAATGGAGAGAATTACCGGAAAAAGTCGATGTAGTGAATCCGGCAAATACATCGGAAGTAGTTGGCCAGGTGGCAAAATGCTCTGAAGAAATCGTGAATGACGCAATTGAAGCGGCGGAAAATGCTTTTGATACGTGGTCCCGCTCTGATATCGGGGAACGGGCAACCCGTATGAATACTGCGGCAGAAGAGCTTTCAAAAGTTATCGAGGAAAATGTTACAGTGTTTGTACGTGAAAATGGCAAAACACTTGTTGAAGCTAAAAAGGATTTATTGCGCTGTGTTGAAGTCATGAAGGGCTGTGCAGCAGAGTTACTTGATTGGTGGAAGCCTGAAGTCCTCCCAGGAAAACAAAAAGTCCAAATCCGAAGAAGGGCAAGAGGTGTCACGGCAATAATCACACCATGGAATTCTCCGATGATATTAACCTTTAAAAGGGTCATACCTGCTGTTTTGGCAGGCAATGCCGTTGTCGTAAAACCTGCAACGAATTGTCCCTTAACGATCATGACCTGTTTAAAAGTAGTTGCCGAACATTTCCCTCCAGGAGTCATCAATATAGTCTCAGGATCTGGAAAAGCAATCGGCGACACACTATGTACCGATTCACGCGTACGGACATTGGCGTTTGTCGGAAGTACGGAAACCGGGAAAGATATCATGCAGAAATCATCTGGAAATCTGCAAAAAGTATATATGGAACTTGGCGGCAATGATCCTGCCATCATTTTGGAAGATGCCAATATGGATGAAGCGGCTATCAAACGTTTGAGGATGGGGATTTTACGAGCTGCGGGTCAGGTCTGTTCTGCTGTAAAAAGAGTGTATGTCCAAGAATCACGTTATGATGAAGTTGTGGAGAAGCTGACCAAAGAGTTTAGCCGGATGGTAATCGGTGATGGCATTCAGCCTGATGTAACTATGGGTCCATTGAATAATAAAGCACAATATGACTTTGTGAATAGCTTGATCGAACGTACCGCTAAGTCAGGAGGAAATATAATCACAACCGGCATCCAGCTGAATCCGGAAACTTGGGATAAAGGTTATTATATGCTTCCTTCCATTATTACTGGCGTCAATCAGCAGAGCGAATTGGTTCGAGTGGAACAATTCGGGCCCATCATTCCAATTTTACCTTTCAAAGATATTGATGAAGCTGTAAAATTAGCGAATGATAGTGAGTTTGCGCTGCGTGCATCTGTTTGGACCGAGAATGAAGATATCGCTGTCGAAATGGCAGATCGTCTTGAAGCTGGTGCTGTTTTCCATAATAATCATACCGTTTTCAGCGACTTGGCCCTGGATTTCCCTGGCTTAAAAGAAAGCGGTGTTTCTCGGGAAACAAGACATTGCGGGTTGGAATTCTTTGCGGACTCATACGGGTTTGCTGATTGAGGAAGGATGAAACTACATGAAGTTAGGTTTAATAGGGTGCGGTAATATCGGAAAATTTCTGCTTCAGGCCATTAATAACGACGGGCATCTTCCAGGTGGGAGAATCGTTGCGATTTATGCCCGCCGTGAAGAAATTGCCTCACAACTAGCAGAAGAATTCAGGACACAGTCATATGGTGATGTCGACGAACTTCTTGAATCCGATGTAGATTTAGTCATAGAGGCTGCAACGATAGAAGCAGCTGAAGAGTATGCATTGAAAGTGCTTAAAAGCGGGAAGGATCTCTTGCTAAGCAGCATTGGCGTTATGGCGAATTCTGCCTTTGAAGAACAATCAAACCAGATTTGTAAATTGAATAACGTGAATATTCTCCTTCCGTCTGGTGCGATTGGAGGTCTCGATTTACTTAAATCGGCAAAAGCGGTGAATGGCCTTGAATCTGTTTGCATCACCACAAGAAAACCGCCAAACGCATTGCCCGTAGGGTCTTCAGTGACAGAAGAAACGTTATTATTTGAAGGATCTGCTGCGGAAGCGATAAAACAGTTTCCGAGAAACATTAATGTTGCGATTGTGCTGTCTATGGCTGGTCTTGGATCAGAAAAGACGAAAGTGAAAATCATTGCCGATCCAAATGTGTTAAAAAACAATCACCTGATAGAAGCGTCAGGTTCGTTCGGGAAACTGAAACTGGAAGTGGAAAATGATCCGATGCCTAATAATCCGAAAACGAGTTATCTAGCGGCATTAAGTGTTTTGGCGACTCTGCAAAATAAGGAAAAGAGCGTTCAAATCGGGTAATGCATTATGATGTAAAGCTTGGAAGGGAGAGAAAAAGTATGCTTAAAACTGAAAAATCCTTAGAAGAAATGTCGAAACAGCAAGTTGTTAACTATTTGAACGAAACGGTTAAACCAGAGGAAGGCGTTATACCTGCATACCTCCTTGGAGACCCGAAAGTTTATGATATAGAACATGAAAAAGTGTTTTTGAAAACATGGGTTTTTATCGGTCATGAATCTGAAGTACCGAACAAAGGAGACTTCATGACCCGTGAACTTGCTGGCTACTCGCTCATCATAACTCGTGATGCTGAAGGGGAAATCAGGGCGTTTTATAATATGTGCACCCATCGCGGAATGAAACTATGCCGTGCAGATAAAGGGAACAAGTCATTATTTACGTGCCCTTACCATGGGTTTAATTTTAAAAACACTGGTGAGCTCGTAGGAGTGCCATTACAAAAGGACATATATGGGGGGAACCTTGACCGCTCGGAAATGGGACTCCACAAAGTGAAGCTTGAATCCTATAAAGGTCTTTTATTTGGAACTTGGAATGAAGATGCAGAGCCACTTGAAGAGTTTCTTGGAGACATTAAATGGTATTTGGATATCCTTGTAGGACGTGCAGAAATGGAAGTGATCGGGGTTCCGCAAAGATTCGTTGTTAATTCCAACTGGAAAGTTGGTTCCGATAACTTTGTTGGTGATTCCTATCATACGATGGTCACACACGGATCCATTGCAAAACTGGGCATGGTGCCCAATGCTACCTATTCAAAGCGCGGTTTTCAAATCCATACGGATAACGGGCATGGACTAAACTTAGGGACACCTAATCCTGACTTCGCTTTCCCGGAAGAATTGAAAGATGAATTTAAAACTAATTTGTCTGAAGAACAATATGGAGTGTTATCAAACTTAAAGAATATGATTGGGAATGTCTTCCCTAACTTATCATTTTTAATATCCCATACAAAAATCAAAGACCAATTCATCTCCAACACTTCAATAAGGATGTGGCGGCCAATCGGTCACAATAAAATGGAAGTGATCGCTTGGATGCTCGTGGAAAAGAACGCCTCCCAAGATTGGAAAGATAGATCAAGAGATTCATTTATCTTGACTTTTAGTCCATCCGGTATTTTTGAACAGGATGATACGGAAGTTTTTACGGATATTACTGAAGCAGCCCAAGGCCCAATGCCTTTCCTAAAGAATCTAACCTACAATTATACAATGGGTCTTCATCGTGAACCAGTTGATTTTATAGGACCTGGTGTTGCATACGATGATAAATTCACTGAAGCGAGCCAGAGGAATTTTTACAAATACTGGCTTGAGTTGATGACGAAATGATAAGTGGGAGGGGGGAACGGAAATGAATGTGGAGAAAATGTTGCTCAAATGTGAATTTGAACAGTGGCTGTATGATGAAGCTCAATTATTGGATGATATTGAATTTGATGATTGGTTCGATTTAATGCACTCGAGCTTACGCTATCAAATGCCTGTACGTGTTAATAAAGAAGGGGTGGAACGCCCGGATTATTCAACGGAAATGTTTACATTTAATGATGATATTGAGCTGCTGAAACTGCGAGTGGATCGTTTGAAAACGGATTATGCATGGGCGGAAATACCGCCATCAAGAACACGGCGTTTTGTCTCAAATGTACGCGTTAAAGACTATGTTGAAGGTGAAAAGGCAGTCGTCAAGAGCTATCTGCTTATCTATCGGAGCCGCAGCACGGATATTCAGCATGATTTGATTTCAGGGGAACGAAATGATGAATTCATTTTCGAAGAAGGTAAATGGAAACTTTCAAAACGGATATTCATTGTTGATCAATCAACGATAAATACCAGAAATCTTGCTATCTTCGTATAATATTGACTTGAATAAAAAGAGATAACAAGGAGGCTGGTTACAATGGCAATGGCGTTAAAGGATAAAGTAGTGTTGATTACTGGAGGCAATTCAGGTATAGGAGAGGCTGTCACTAGACGTTTTATACAAGAAGGGGCAAAAGTCAGCATTATCGGACGCTCGATAGAAACGTTAAATAAAATGAAAGAGGAATTTGGTGAAGAAATCCTCATTAACCAAGGTGATGTAAGTAAATATGAAGACAATGAGAGGGCTGTTCAGGCCACTGTCAAGCAATTTGGAAAGCTGGATGTTTTCGTTGCCAATGCAGGAGTCTTTGATGGATTTGCAAAATTTGCCGACGTAACGCCAGATGCACTTTCAGAAGCATTTGATTTTCTGATCGATATTAACGTTAAAGGATCTTTCTTTGGTGCTAAAGCCGCTCTTAAAGAACTGCAAAAATCGAATGGCAATATTATTTTCACCGTATCCGGTGCTAGTTTCTATCCGGATGGCGGCGGGGTTTGGTACACAGCAAGCAAGCATGCCCAAATAGGGCTGATGCGCCAACTTGCTTTTGAACTTGCTCCTGACATAAGGGTGAATGCTGTAGCGCCTGGTGGCACTCTGACAGCATTATCGGTCATTCCTCCCCTACGTCCATTCGTTAAAATCGTGGATAATGAAACGAAGGCCAATAGCATTAAAAAAAGAAACCCTCTTCAGCTTGCACAGATGCCCGAAGATCATGTAGCTGCTTATGTCCTGTTAGCATCTGACGCTGCTCGTGCCATCACCGGCGAAGTCATCTCCAGTGATGGAGGATTGTCAGTTCGCGGATTAGGTTGAGTTCATAACAAAATAAACTACCGGAAGAAGGTTTATAGGTATGGCTGAATCACTATTGGGCAATAGGATTATTAATCAACTCGCATTTGTTGTAAATGATATTGATGCTGTTAATCTAGCTTTCACAAGATTGCTGGGCATTAAGAAGGCAGAACCGTTTCTAACTGGTGACAGTTCTGTTTCGAAAGTCACCTTTAGAGGTGTACCAACGGAATCACAATCCAAACTGGCTTTTCTGAATACACCAACCGTCCAATTTGAACTAATAGAACCCGATAAAAATCCAGGAACGATGCGTGAGTTCCTGGATGAAGTGGGTGAAGGGATTCACCATATTGCTTTTGATGTAGACTCTATCCAAAAAAGGCTGCCAATCATGGAGAAAAGTGGATACCCAGCTTTGCAAACGGGAGAATTCACTTCAAGTGACGGCCGATATGTATATGTGGATACACTAAATGATCACAAAACGTTAATTGAAATGCTTGAAAGTTCGGAGCCGAGAGAAACGGAATGGGAAAGACCAGAAGATGCTAGCGTTCAGCCGCTATTAGGGACTAACAAAGTGGAACAGATTGCGTTAGTTGTAAAAGACCTCGATGCGGCTGCAGAAGCATATTGTAAGTTGTTGGGGATTGAAAAACCTCAAATCATCCATTCTGGTTCAACCGATATTACAAACGTGATTTACAAAGGGAAGCCCACTGAAGGTAAGTCAAAATATATGTTCATCGATACGCCGTTAATTCAAATTGAATTAATCGAGCCGGGTGAATCACCCAGTACGTGGAAAGACCATCTTGAAACATATGGTGAGGGTGTTCACCATATCTCTTTTGTCGTTAAAGACATGGAGGCTAAAATGAAGACGTTAGAAGAAATGGGCTATCCTGTCATACAGACAGGTAACTTTTTTAACGGAAAAGGCCGATATGCCTATATTGATACAACATCGACCTATAAAGTCATTATTGAATTGCTAGAACGTTTTGATGAGTAAACAGGTAACAATGATCATCAAAAGGTGTTCGGATGAATTGTCTGGGTAAATGGAACTTACATAATTAGGAATAAGAACCCCAGCGGTCATTCAATCGAAAACCTGGCTATTTTCCTACCTGATCAGCTGATTAACTAACTAGAAGCGAAACCGTAAAAAGCATACAAGGCAATGGTCGGGAAGGGGACTTCAACCATGGCCTTGTACAGTGAATGAAAGTGAAAAATTTAACAACAAATGGGGAAATGAAAAATAATTCATAATATTAATATTATTAAAAAACACAAAAAGGAACCCATTTATTAAATTTTATTGTGATACAAGCTTTATGTAATCTAGGTAATATCATTTGGATATGGATCGTATTGACCTTTATTGCTTTTTCTGCATCTTTGTCACGAATGGCATGGATTACCTGTAAGTGCTCGTTGTTTCGTTCCTCATACCAAGATTTATCAACCATTGTAACATCTTCATTACGGGCGGATAAAAAGGAAATTCGAAAAGAAAGCCATAATGAATCCGTAGTCCTTTGGAGAAAGTTATTTCTCGAGTAAGAATATAATAAGCGGTGAAATTCAATGTTCGCACGGCTTGCCGCTATTCGTTCATTACTATTAATTGCCTGTTGCAGTTTATCCGTTGCCCATTCCAGTTTTTTAAATTCCTCTTCCGTAATTCCTTCACAAGCTTTTTATATCGAATAGTTTTCGAGCATTTTCCTGATTTCCAATTCCTGCTGTAAAAGTTCAATATCCACATTTGATATGACCATCCCTATACCAGGTTTCACCTGAAGCAAATTTTCCTGTTCCAATTCCTCAAAGCTTCACGAACCGGTGTACGGCTTCAATTGAATTGCTGGGCG
This sequence comes from Peribacillus sp. NPDC055009, assembly GCF_053608705.1. Lineage (NCBI taxonomy): Bacteria > Bacillati > Bacillota > Bacilli > Caryophanales > Bacillaceae > Peribacillus > Peribacillus sp. NPDC055009. The sequence goes on from NZ_JBSGVZ010000012.1 coordinate 107,004, forward strand.
ATATCATCTTCCGTTAAACGGTCCCCAGGCAATATCCCTTCAATGATCGCATTTTTGATAACAAAAAATATTGCTCCCTTAAGGGCTAAGAAGAATAATGTTCTATTTGATCTGTAATAAATGATAGTGATTGGTTTCCATGGTGCTCCTTTCTAAAATCCAATTATATACAAGTGTATTTATTTTATCTTAAACCGATTGAAGTCATTTCAATGCTTCATACTTTTGATTATTTATACAATTCAATGGAATGGATGAAACTATTATTACTAAAGACGCTCACAAGGCTATCTGTCCATATTGGCAGGGGATAAAATCAGGGAAGTCCCCATCTATGCTGAACTGGGGAACTGCCTGATACTTTTGGGGAAACAAGGGTGTCATAGAGTAAGAGGAAGCTCATAGTTGTTTTATTATCATCGGTTGATATGGGTCACATTGCCGTGATGAATGATGTATATGGGGATTCTTTTTACAGATTACCATGCAAGAAGTGAGATTCATGTTGCTCGATTACATAAAGATGCTATGATTGAAATCGAAGCTTATACTAAAGAAAAGAATACATCAGATTGATATTTTCTTTAATATACTACATAGAGGATACAGGAGGAGTTTTAAAATGAATTTAGCACAATTTCCTAGAAAGAGATATACACCGACATATACACCAATTGAGAAATTAGGTCATTTTTCTGATGTTCTTGGTGGACCATCCATTTACGTTAAACGTGATGATATGCTTGGTTTGACGGCTGGGGGAAATAAAACAAGAAAACTGGAATTCCTTGTTGCCGATGCATTGGAAAAAGGCGCGGATACGTTGATTACATGTGGAGGCATTCAGTCAAATCATTGCCGCTTGACACTGGCTGCTGCGGTTAAAGAGAAAATGAAATGCATCCTTGTGTTGGAAGAGGGACTTTCAAAAAATTCAGAGCCGGATTTTAACGGTAACTATTTTCTCTATCATTTATTGGGGGCAGACCAAATTATAGTTGTACCTAATGGAGCGGACTTAATGCAAGAAATGCAGAAAGTGGCTAAAGAGGTAACAGGGAAAGGACACCGACCTTACATCATTCCGGTTGGTGGATCCAACGTCATTGGTGCAACCGGATATGTTGCATGCGCTCAGGAGATCTTGGCACAGTCCTTTGAGCAAGGGATTAATTTGAAAGCAGTAATTTGTGTAAGCGGCAGTGGGGGAATGCATGCTGGCTTGGTGGCAGGATTTCATGGCAATCAAAGTGGAGTATCAGTAATTGGAATAAACGTAAGCAGAGGAAAAGCGGAACAAGAAGAGAAAGTTTTTCAGCTTGTTAAAGAAACTTTAACACATATCGGCATTCCAAATTCAATTCCTCGTGAAGCTGTTACGTGTCTTGATGAGTATGTCGGGCCGGGTTATGCTTTGCCTACACCTGAAATGGTGGAAGCAGTCAAACTCATGGCAAGAACAGAAGGGATATTGCTGGATCCGGTATATACGGGTAAAGCGGCAGCGGGACTCATTGATTTAATAAAAAAAGGCACATTTAAGCCTGAGGATAACATCTTATTTGTTCACTCTGGTGGTGCTTCATCTTTATATGCCAATACTTCTCTATTTAATTGAAGTACTTATCATGCAGGCGGCCTAATCCCACTTTTTTCAATAAAGAGGCATGGTTATTAAGCGAAAAACATATCTCTAACGCATTGGTAGCGGAATTGACAATTGTCCATGGACAAAAGAGGATTCTACAATTGTAGAATCCTCTTTTAATGACTATTTTACTTATCGATTAAAATCGTCGTATGATCAAAAACAACTTTTCCATCAACAATCGTTAGCTGTACCTTTGTATTAGGAATTTCTTCTGCTGGTACTTCAAAGAGATTTTGTTCTAATACTATGATATCAGCAAGTTTTCCTACTTCTAATGTACCCAGTTCCTCATATCTAAAAGTACCATAAGTTTTCAATGCTTCGGACAGTGTGATGCACTCATGTGGATGCCATACCATTTCCCCGCTGCTGTCGAATCTCGTTACTGCACGACCTATACTAAGCTTATTTTTGCATGGCTTTATCTCCTAACCAACACAGAATTTATAATATATTAATAACATAATTACCCACTATTATTAAGTAGTGATTCTTGTTGTGTATAGCTAGTAGTAGGAAGATTTGAACCACGTCCATTAAATTGCAGTCACAAACTTACCGTCCAGTATTCGATTTAAACCTGGTTATCCATTTAAATATAAAGTCAATGGACGTTCAAAAAGACTGAAAGTTTAATCTCAAAATAAAATGATTAATAAGGAATTTGTAATGAGGGAACGTATGTTTTATAATGTGCTTTGAGAAAGTAATTATCTAACGGAATAGGGGAGGTATTATATGTATATTACAATTTCAGATTTTATTAAAGAATGGAATAAAGAAGCCATTCTCACTCAAAATGTCTTGGATAGTTTGACTGATGAATCTTTAGAACAACAAGTTTATCCTGAAGGTCGCACTTTAGGAAGAATTGTGTGGCATTTCACCACGAATATTCCAGATTATCTAGCTCATTTCGGGTTAAAGATAGACCGGATAGAAAGTTCGGAAAACGTCCCTTCTTCAGCACAGGAAATTGCTATCACTTTTAAAAATGTAAGTTCTCACGCAGCCAAAATAATTGAACAACAATGGACGGACGCATCCCTAGAGCAAATACAAGAAGCGTTTGGTAGACAGGAAACAAATGCTTCCATCCTTATGGGGCTAATCAAGCATATTGTTCATCATCGCGGACAAGTTACGGTTCTGATGCGTCAAGCAGGAATAAAACCTTATGGGGTATATGGACCGCCAAAAGAAGATTGGATTCATCTAGGTGTGGAGAGTCCACCACTTTAATAACTTATGCATGCTTAAGTAATGACCTTAACTAACGGGGCCATTAGCGAATAATTAAATCCCAGTTTCAATTTTATAACCGAGTTAAATAATATGTTAAAGCATCCTTTGAAGGGTGCTTTCTTATTTTGTCAAGAAGGGTTTAAATAAAACCTGCTAATTAGAGAAGATGTTTTAAATGGCATTTTCCTTTTTTTAATTAAAGCTATTGAAGTAAATGTAAAAGTAAAAGGTGGAATGGGTTCCAGTCTTTCCCTTTGAATAGGCTATGTTAAACCATTATTGCAGAATAGTTCTTTAGTAGTATTATTTATAATTATGCTATATTAAGCTTCCATATCCTGAACCCCACCGTAATTGCCACAACCATCGGCACAACTATATCCGTCAATGATAAGGAGTTAAACAAAACGACTATAATGACGAGATCTTTACCAAATCAATTAAAGCTGACTGAAAGTGTATAGATATAGTGCAGGACTTATAAATATCAGTATTTTGTTGAAAAATGTCGTTATTTGCGAATATCATTATCGTCATTTCTGAGATATTATTATATTGAATTAACACATTGAAGTGATAATGCAACTTTTATGTCGGGGCTCAATTAAGTGAGTGGGGGAAAATAAATGAGTGTAATCATCGAGAAGAAACGAGTGGAAAACTATACTCATATGGAAGATGTAATGTTGGTTGGGAAAATCCATAATGGTGATGAAGATGCACTGGACTTTTTAATTAAAAAATACAGATGTGTCGTTCAATCAAATGCTTTGAAGTATTTTTTAACGGGTGGAGATAAGGAAGACGTCTATCAGGAAGGGATGATTGGACTATATAAGGCCATTCGGGACTACAAGAATTGCAAAAAGTCATCTTTCAGATCATTTGCGGAACTGTGTATTACAAGACAAATCATAACGGCTGTTAAAGCGGCTATTTGCCAAAAGCATTCTCCCTTAAATAATTATGTTTCATTGTATAAGCCTAATCAAGGGGAGTCGGAACAGTGCCTAATTGATCTAATCCCTGAAAAGAGACAAAATGACCCAGTCACGATCTTAATTAAATCAGAAGAAATTTGCGATATTGAGCTAATTTTAACGGAAGTCCTTAGTGAGTTGGAAACTAGTGTTGTGGACTTGTACCTGGAAGGAAAAACTTATTTTGAAATATCAAAGGAATTGAATGTTCCAAAAAAGACGATCGATAATGCACTTCAGCGGGTAAAAAGGAAGTTGGAGCGGTACTTCGAGTCCAGGAGGTTGGAAGCATAATAACTATAATTCTTTGAATTTTCATTCATTATTATTTGCAAAACTTCGAAACGATTCAGTAATAAAAAATAGAATGGATAAAAACAATAGTTAAATGCATTCATTCCTGGTAATGGGGCTATTAGTGCAGTGCTATCCTATGAGAAAATAAAAATCCCTCTAGGTAAATGCCGATGATAAATTCCCTGAGTATAAACACAAAAAAGCCCAACTGAAACAGAAGGGCTTTTACTTGTTCATTTTAAATCAATTCACTCTATTCAACTGGAGATTATATCTTAATGTTTCTTCGTCTGTATATAATTTGTATCCAAGTCCATCACTGTAGTCAAGAAATACTTTATCCGGAAGATGCTTTTTAGACTCACTTGATATTAAGATGGGGACCCCATCAATTATGAATCTCTCATCATCTTCGTTCTTATCATCAATTTTCAATTCGTGTTCCACATAAATCGAACAGCTTCCAATATAAATGGCTTCGATACGAACACCTTCATTCTCTTTATAATCCACTTTTAATAGTTGTTCAATCGCTGCTTCTTTAATCTCAATATTCATTAAACCCGCTCCCATACAAAATTGATATTATTTTTATCTATCCAAGGAAAACAAAAATCAAGCCAAAGAAGATTGCTCTAGTTATTCGTATACCCAATTGTTTATAAGTTAATGTGTATAAGAAAGACAAGTTGGGATTTACTCAGACTTCTTAATTAAGTATATTTCCTTAACGTAGGCAAACCTCGGCTTTATTGTCGAAATTTACTTAATGCAACTTTTCCCCGTTTTGGTTACATAAGCAACCTGTTAAGAGCGTGCTCCCGGATTTCCCAGTCTGTAACTTTATAACAGCAATCTTCGCAAAGATCATCCTATCGGCTTTGCTTTCATGGGCCATTTTTTGTTTAATTCAGTTATAAAAGTCTTGACATTCTTTTTATCTTCCATAATTGGGGAATAGACGTACGAAAGTGTCCTGTTAAAGGATTCATTTTTTACCTGAATAATAGAAAGGATTTTATTTTGTACATCCCTTTCAATTACACTTCGGGAAAGCAGAGCCAGCCCTGCGCCGTTTTTTATAAGTGTTTCTTTTATTCCTTGATTACTGCTTATCGTGAGTATCGATTTAATTTTCAATCCGTTTGATCGTATGACGTGATTAAGGTATTCACGAGTACCAGATCCAACTTCCCTGGTTACCCATGCTTGGTCATGTAAATCAGTAATCTCCACTTCGTCTTTATTAGAGAGTACATGATTGTTAGAAGACACAATGAATAGCTCGTCTTGCATGAATGGGTGGACAGAAAGCTCTTTTTCATTAGTTTGACCCTCGATTAAGCCAATATCCACTTTGTATAGCCGAACGGCTTGAACGATTTCTTCCGTGTTTCCAATTACGACTTGAAGTTCGAGTTCAGGATAGTCCTCTTGAAGGTCGATGAGTAAAGAAGGAAGGATATACTCTCCTATTGTAAAACTTGCCCCTATCTTTAATTCGCCCTTGATGGAACTATCGTGTTCCTGAATGTCTTGTCTGGTCTGTTCATAGATTGTGATCATTTGCTTGGCCCGGTCGTAAAGAATTTCTCCCGTCAAGGTGACTTTTAGGAATTTAGGAGAACGGAGAAATAATTTCGTTTGGAACTCTTCCTCCAATTTTTTTATATGTAAACTTACACTTGGTTGGGACATAAGAAGCATTTCTGCTGTTTTTGTAAAATTCTTGACCTCTACAAGGGTCACGAATGTTTTTAGAGCATCATAGTACATAGAAATTTCTCCTTATTATTAATATTCTTAATAGTTACAATAAATTATATATATTTTACTAATGATGTGACTTCCAGTAAAGTTTTAATGAGAAACTTATTTTAGGAAGAGTATAGGCTGTGGAAGGCTATTGTCCTTTATAACCTTATTTTTTATTTGTTGCGAGCTATGAACCTATATGACTATTTTTTTTGCAGTTAAAACCGACTTGGTCTATAGGAGTAAACGAGTTAATTAATTTATGGATGGATATAAAAATGTTTAAACCCACTCGTTATACATAATAGTCAACTAAGATAAGTTAATATCCCTTTGTGAGGTGGAAATCGTGCAACTTCAGGTAAGTAACAGTCCCTTTAATCAAGAGCAGGCAGAGCTCCTTAACAGCCTACTGCCAAGCTTGACAGAAACACAAAAAATTTGGTTGAGCGGTTATCTGACTGCATCTTTGTCAGTTTCGAATATCAGTTCAGCCGTCGCCCCGGTACTGGAAGCTCAAAGCGGCGGGAAGACAATATCAAAAGAGGTGACCATTCTTTTTGGTTCACAGACGGGTAATGCTCAAGGGCTGGCAGAAAAGGCGGCGAGTAAGCTTGAGGGTAATGGCTTTCAGGTTACCATTTCATCCATGAGTGACTTTAAAGTCAACAATTTGAAAAAAGTCAAAAATCTCCTGATTGCCGTTAGCACGCATGGAGAAGGTGATCCTCCGGATAATACATTGTCCTTCCATGAGTACCTTCATGGCAGGAGGGCACCAAGCCTTGAAGGTCTCCGCTTTTCGGTATTGGCGCTAGGAGACAGCTCATACGAGTTTTTCTGTGAAACGGGAAAACAATTCGATAAACGCTTGGAGGAACTTGGCGGGACACGTTTATTTCCGAGAATGGACTGTGACCTTGATTATGATGAGCCTGCTAGCGAATGGCTGGATGGAGTACTTTCTAGTTTAAGTGAAGGGGAAGTCAGTTCAATTGCTGCTGTTCCCGCATCGAAAGCCTCAGTAAGTGAACAAACGTATTCGAGAACAAATCCGTTTAAAGCGGAAGTGTTGGAAAATATAAATTTGAACGGCCGTGGCTCCAATAAAGAGACACATCATCTTGAGTTATCTCTTGAGGGCTCAGGTCTTACATTCGAACCTGGTGACAGCCTTGGTGTTTATCCGAAAAATGATTCGGATTTAGTGGATATGCTTCTTACGGAACTCAATTGGGACCCTGAAGAAACCGTGAAGGTCAATAAGCAGGGAGACCTTCGACAGCTTAGGGAATCGCTCATCTCCGATTTTGAAATTACGGTTTTGACAAAATCGCTCATTGAACAAGCGGCACAGCTTTCAGGTAACGAGGATTTAAAGGAGCTTTTAGAGCCTGGTAATGAAGAAAGGTTAAAAGAATATCGTGAAGGCCGTGATTTGCTTGATTTTGTCCGTGATTTTGGCACATGGGGCGAATCGGCGCAAGAGTTCGTATCGATACTCCGGAAAATGCCAGCCCGTCTATATTCGATTGCGAATAGCTTATCCGCATATCCGGATGAAGTGCATTTGACAATCGGAGCCGTCCGGTATGAAAGTCACGGACGGGAAAGAAACGGTGTCTGCTCCATTTTATGTGCGGACAGATTACAGCCAGGGGACACGCTGCCCGTTTACATTCAGCATAACCAGAACTTCAAGCAGCCGGAGAACCCAGACACTCCAATTATCATGGTTGGACCGGGAACGGGCATTGCTCCGTTCAGATCCTTTATCCAGGATCGCGAAGAAGCTGAAGCGACAGGAAAAACGTGGCTCTTTTACGGCGATCAGCATTTCGTGACGGATTTCCTTTATCAGACTGAATGGCAAAAGTGGTTGAAAACAGGTGTACTTACGAAAATGGATGTTGCCTTTTCACGAGATACTGACGAAAAAGTGTATGTTCAAAACCGGATGCGCGAGCACAGCGGGGAATTATACGAATGGCTTCAAGAAGGTGCAGCTGTATACATTTGCGGTGACGAGAAAAACATGGCACATGATGTGCATAATACGCTTATTGAGATCATTGAAAAAGAAGGCAATATGAGCCATGCTGATGCGAAGGCTTATCTTGAAGAAATGCAACAGAATAAACGCTATCAACGTGATGTGTACTGAAATTTGAATGAAAAGGAGATAACAACATGGTGAAAACACTATTAAAAGCACCAGAAGGCCCGCCCAGTGATGTTGAGCAAATTAAAGAAAAAAGCGATTATTTGCGAGGTACACTTGGAAAAGTGATGCAGGATCGGATCAGCGCCGGTATTCCGGATGATGACAACCGATTAATGAAACATCACGGCAGCTATTTGCAGGATGACCGGGATCTGCGCAATGAGCGTCAAAAACAAAAGCTTGAGCCTGCCTATCAGTTTATGTTGCGTGTCCGTATGGCCGGCGGGGTAGCACAGCCTTCTCAATGGCTTGTTATGGATGACCTCGCTCAGAAATACGGAAACGGAACTTTGAAATTGACAACAAGACAGACGTTTCAAATGCATGGTATTTTAAAATGGAATATGAAAAAAACCATTCAGGAAATCCATGCTTCCATGCTGGATACAATTGCTGCATGCGGAGATGTAAACCGGAACGTAATGTGCAATTCGATTCCATTTCAATCCGAAATCCATTCTGAAGTATATGAATGGTCAAAAAAATTGAGTGATTATCTATTGCCGCGTACAAGGGCGTACCATGAAATCTGGCTGGATGAAGAAAAAGTGGTTGGTTCTCCTGAAGTGGAGGAAGTCGAACCAATGTACGGAAAGCTTTATTTGCCAAGGAAGTTTAAAATAGGTATTGCCGTACCACCATCCAATGATATTGATGTTTACTCCCAGGATCTTGGCTTCATAGCAATTGTTGAAAATGGAAAACTCGTTGGTTTTAATGTAGCGATTGGCGGCGGAATGGGAATGAGCCACGGTGACAAGGCGACATATCCTCAACTAGCCAAGGTAATCGGCTTTTGCCAGCCAGACAAAATACTGGATGTGGCTGAAAAAATCATAACGATTCAGCGAGATTACGGGAACCGATCCGTACGGAAAAATGCTCGGTTCAAGTATACGGTAGACCGGCTTGGGCTCCAAGCGGTAAAGGCTGAACTGGAAAATCGTTTAGGCTGGAAGCTGGAGGAAGAGAGAACATATCATTTTGATAATAATGGTGACCGCTATGGTTGGGTAAAAGGAATGCAAGGGAAATGGCATTTTACACTATTTGTCGAGGGTGGCCGAATTGCCGATATCAATGATTACAAGCTGATGACCGGTTTGCGCGAGATCGCAAAGATCCATACGGGTGATTTCCGTTTGACGGCCAATCAAAACCTTATTATTGCAGATGTGTCAAGCCAGAAAAAGAAAAAGATCATAGAATTGCTTGAAACATACGGTTTGACGGATGGTGCGCATCATTCGGCGCTCCGACGCAGCTCGATTGCATGCGTGGCGCTTCCAACATGCGGGTTGGCAATGGCCGAAGCAGAGCGTTATTTGCCGGTTCTGCTTGATAAAATCGAGACCATCGTTGATGAAAACGGCCTGAGGAACGAAGAAATCACAATTCGCATGACCGGTTGTCCGAATGGATGTGCCCGACATGCACTTGGGGAAATTGGTTTTATCGGTAAGGCACCTGGCAAATATAATATGTATCTAGGTGCTGCATTCGACGGAAGCCGATTAAGTAAAATGTACCGTGAAAACATCGGTGAAGAAGAGATATTAAAAGAGCTGCGTGTACTTCTTTCCCGTTATGCAAAAGAACGTCAGCAAGGAGAGCATTTCGGCGACTTTGTCATCAATGCTGGCATTGTCAAAGAAGTGACGGATGGAACGAATTTTCATGATTGATTAAAACAAACGAGAGACAGGAATAACTTCCTGTCTCTTTTGGTATTCAAAGGTTTTCCGGTGTGCCTGGAACACCGATATGTTGAATCATGACCATACACAGCTATCGCCTATTTATTTGACTTGCTGTTATTTTGATAGGCTACTTCTGCTTCAATCTCAATGAGGAAATCCGGCGAAACCAAACTTTCTACGCCTACTGTTGAACGGGCTGTTTTCACTGGATTTTCTTTTGTATTAAAGAACAGAGCATAGGCATCGAACCAACCTTGATAGTCTGGTTCATCTCCTTTGTTCGGATCTGGCGCGACATACACACGCAGATAGGTTACATCAGCAAGGGAAAGTCCTTTTGTTTTCAAATCTGCTCCTAATTTCTCTAAAATCCCGATTGCCTGCTTTTCTGTATTGCCATATCTCTCATAAGTGGTTTTTCCATCCTTGTTTAAAAGAGGGGCTACTGTTCCGCTAAACAATATCCGGTTATAACTTTGAGGTACAGCAACTGAACTGGAAATCTCAGAAGTTGGGGACCCAAAGAAGGTCACTTTATCCGATTTCAATTCATCTTTTTCGTTATCTGCGGAAGCAACAGAGAATCCTGCGATTAAACTCACACTTAATACTGAGGCAGCGATGATCGATTTCATAGGTGTTTTCATAAAGTCACCTCCTGTTATTTATGTAACAACGATAGGTAAATGATTTGATTCATTTGTGCTGCTTTAGAAGGGACTTTACCTTCTTTTAATAATTCTGCATGAATCCGGCTAACCATGTTTCAAAAGCACCTGCCAGTCAACCAGTTAAATTACTTCTCTGTTCACAATTTGATTTGAAAGTAATTTTCCAATCAGATGAAGAATATTAAATGGCCTATCGATATTTCATCATTCTGAGACCCCGGTTTGGATGATGTTCACTTTAGTTTCTATATTAATGTCCATCACCGGATAAATCTTTTTCCAATGTTCATAGGTCAGTTTTTTATTTTTGGCGTGATATTTTTCCTTAAGGCCAATTGGATCAAGGGATTTTTTCTGAAGATCTTTAATAAGTCGGTTTGCTTGCTTGGTTAAATCAGCTTCCATTTCCTTTTCAATTTTCTTTATCATCTTTCTATTGGTAAGGTTTTCACTTCGCATGGATTCCTTGATTTGTCCTTTAATTTTGATCTTAATCGTGATCGAGGGATTTTTCTCTGAGCCGGATACCTGATAACTTGAACCGCTTCGGATACTTTCCACTACGATATCGCTTTCTTTCTTATCTTTTAATTTGAATTTATATATTCCCCGCCTATGATGCTGAACTAATGTCTTGAAAATGAACATATCATCGGTTCGAACTTTCGTGACCATCTTATTTTCATGAAATAGGGCCACTCCAGAAACAGCAACTTCATTATTAATTAATTTAATTAAAGGAAGATACGAATCACCGCCAGTTTCTAGAGCGTTTCCTAAAAAAAGATGGAGGTTAGTATCGGGTCCGTTCCCCGTTTCATTTTGTTGATTTATCAAATCCGATAAAAAGATTCCAATATTCACATTCGTATTTGGTGGTTTCGTATTTATGACATTCTTGACCTTTCCTTCCACGATGGCCAAAATGACCCTGTTTCCAAGTTGCGGCTCACGGTAGAGATAATCGGTCAGTTCTGTCATTCCGATTTCACGAACCATTTTCTCGCTGAATAAAACGATGCGTGTCTGTCCAAGCATTACCGGCTTATCCGCTTTTTTGGAAACAACAGCCTGGACATCACTTGTTGTCGTCGATGTTCCAGTTAAGATTTGATATTTACCCATCTTGTCCTGTTGGAAGATAGGGATGACGAACATTCCTTCGACATGATCATTCTTAAGTATATCGTAGCCAATGGCTTGGGACATATTGACTTCGTCAACCACCCTTGGCTCGGCACAGCTGCAAAGGAGGGGAAAAGCCAATATAACAAGAAATAATTTTCTCATAAACGTTTCCTCATTTTCTTTATATAAATGACGACCAAAAGAAGAGGCAAGTATAAAGCAACAAAGAGTGCGCCGTATGGATTGATGATTTTACGTAATATATATAGTGAATCGACATCAAAAACAAAAATATTCGTAAGCAGGATTATAATGGACATTCCTAATAATGGATACTTTTGCTGAACATTGAATAAACGCTTGAAACCTCGGCTTGCTGCCCACAAGGATATGGTCATGTTGGGTATGATGACGATGGCCCACCAAGAAACGTCTATATATTCAAATCGTTGAATAAAGGGCAATTCGACAATACTGGTCAATGTCAGTGTCGGCCATATAGTCAGTTCCAACTGTTTTTGTGAATAAAAAACAATTGAAACTAAATAAACGAATACGGTTATTAAGGTTGTTGTTAAGGCCCCTCCATGAGCATATTTTTGTGAAGTTTTAGCATCTTTGATGAACGGATAAAACATAACGATCGTTTCAAAACCAAGCATCGTTAATGAAGTACTTCTGGTTCCTTTCAATATATCCATTAGAGAGTGGTGGAAAACAGGAAGCAAATTGGTGAATTCAGAGTATTTCATGGCATAGAATAGGACAAATAAAAGCCAGTATGTCAAAATGGAGCTTAAAAAGGTAATACCCGTAATCGTTCGGAACCCTCCCGTATTTATATAATAAATCAGGATCAGAAAAACTGAAGCAAACGCCCAAGAAGGTACCTCTTCAAACATCCATACATGTATGACATTTATATAGCTAATCATGACTGTCATCCCTAGGATCAAAAAGTAAAGAATGAATAATAGACTGAAGAAATTCCCGATCCATTTTCCGAATGCATGATTATTGGCAGAAATGATATCACCAGGGACGATACTGAAGATTTTATATATGACCCAAATCATTATATGAACGATCAGGCCGGCTAGTAGTATCGAAATCCAGCCATCTGTTCCCGTTGTCTTCGCTAAAACTCTTTGAAAACTTAAAACGCCTATTCCCGTTTGCATTGAATGCACTAAAAAAAATACATAAAACGGTGACACTTTATACTTTTCATTAACTCCAGCTTGGTTCATATAGGACCCTCATTTAAATCATTCATTAAAATCATTTTTTTTGATTCTTGCTTTTTTGGGCTGCTGTCTGGATATATCATCAGGACGTAAATTTACAGGCCGTGACTTGAAAAGATTTAAAGGAAGCCGAACAAAGCTGTCTTTCCAATCTTGCATGCGAAATGGGTAGATCGGTTCGAGGTACGGGTGTCCCATTGATGTTAATTTGATAAGGTGGGTCATCAAAAACACGGCTGCTATGGTAATGCCGAGCAGCCCCCAAATTTGGGCCCCGATTAAGAAGGGGAACCGCAGCAGCCGAATGGCATTACCCATTTTATAAATGGGAGTAACAAATGATGCCAAGGCCGAGAGGGCAACGATGATCAATAAGATATTACTGGTCAAACCAGCTACAACGGCTGCTTGACCGATAACGATACCGCCTACGATACCTAATGTCTGACCTACCTTTGTTGGCAGCCTAGCAGCAGCTTCCCGTAATAACTCAATGGAAATCTCCAGGAATAATGCTTCGATCAAAGGCTGAAAAGGTATTAAGTTCCTTGAAGTGACGATCGTTTCCAAAAGATCTTTAGGAATCAGTTCATAATGATAGGTCAGCACGGCTACATAAATGGGAGTAGCAAATATGGAAAAAGCGACCGCGAAGATCCTTAATAAACGGAAAGCAGATGCCGGAATCCACGGCATATTATAATCTTCCATCGTGATAAAGTATTCCAACAAAATGGTTGGAGTAATAAGTGCAGAGGATGACCTATCGATTAACAGGGCTACTTTACCTTCAGCCAATGCACTTGCGATGCGATCAGGCCTTTCCGTATTTAGAAAAAGGGGAAACAAGGTATTTGAATTATCATATAGCATTTGTGCGAGATAGGACCCGTCCAATATTTCATCAAACTCTACGTCATTGATCCTTTGGATAACATTATCGACATTTTCCTGATCAACGATTCCTTCTATCGATAAAACTGCCACTTTGGTTTTAGACAAGTATCCCACAGTCATTTCACTTACTTGCAATCCAGGGACAGGAAGTCTTTTTCTGACTAAATTCAGATTGATATCAAGATCCTCGACAAAAGCTTCTTGAGCACTTATGATTCCAAATTCAAGTTCAGGTTTCTCAACTTGTCTTCCTTGTTGGGCCGCAACATTGATTAATAGGCATTCATCAAGATTTCCATCTAAACGAAGTGCAATTTCGCCTCTCATGATTCTTTCTTCAATTACAACCTTGGTTCTAGTAATCAGTGTATTTTCAATAGGAACGTTTTCTTTTATTTGCTCCAAATTTATCGTTTCCAGAGTAGGTATGACAGAAAGAACACTTTCATGAAGTACCTGTGCATCGATCAAAGAGCGATAAAAAGAGACCCAGTAGCCTATGCCATTATATGTTCCTTGATGGTTTATGAAATCATTGGATGAAGATAGAGTATTGAATAGATCCCTTACTTCCGACACTTTATTTAATTCATCATTTTTTTCTTTTGGTTGATTGGGTTTTTTTTTGAACTTTCTGCGGTTAAACAATGCTGTCACCTCTGCACTAAAACTTATTATCCTAGCATTTGCAATTTAATTACAAATTAACCATTTTGGATGCTAATGTCGCTCGCTATAGAAAGGGATATCATTAATAAAATGGTGTAAAAGCTGCCTCCATATCCTGTTCGCATAAAAAAAATGAAAATAGAGGAAACTGATACAAAAAAACCCCATTTAACCAAAGGAGTTCTCCATGAAAAGTAAACCCTTGCATATAAAATTGGATCAAAAACAGGAAAAATTGAAATCTGAATTGAATATGCAGGCTGATGTCGTTTTTAAAGAGGTATTCATTCCCGGTTATGAAATTTCAGGATTATTCGTATTTTTAAATGGAACGATGGATTACCCTGCATTCAATGATATAGTCCTGGATTTATCAGCTGCGCAAGTCGAAACATCGCACCCGGTTTCAATCGAGCAGCTCGTCATTTCCAAAATCTGTTCAGTCAGGGAACAGGATGTTGAAACATATGAAAAAGGCATAGAGTATATTTTTGATGGGAAAACGCTTTTATTTATAGATGGAATTGTAAATGGTTATGTCTTGAATCTGGAAAAGGAAAAAGTTCGTACACTGGGTGAACCTTCAACAGAGAGGGTTGTCAGGGGACCGAAGCTTGGGTTTATCGAAAGTCTTCAAGAAAATATCGGCTTGATAAGGCAATATTCGAACCATCCCAACCTTATCGTCCAACAACAGAAGTTCGGGACGATGGAAAAACGGGAAGTTGCATTGATCTATTATGAAGGAAAAGCTAGCGATTCTTTGCTAAAAGAAGTGAATAAACGGATAAATGAAGTGAAAGCTACTGATCTCCAAGACTCGGGGATGCTCGAGGAATTAATTGAAGATACAGCGTTAACCCCTTTCCCGCAAATCCAAAATACGGAGCGTCCGGATAAAGTATTGGCTGCACTGCAGGAGGGAAGGGTGGTCATCATGGTTGACGGCTCGCCATTTGCGCTGATGGCACCAACGACGATGACGATGTTGCTGCAGTCACCTGATGATTATTATGAAAGGTGGGTAGCGGGTTCTTTTCTACGTATACTTCGCTATTTATCATTATTTGTTACCGTATTTCTTTCAGGGATTTATATCTCCTTAGTATCGTTCAACCCTGGATTGCTTCCGTCAGAACTGGCGATGACGATCGCGGGTACAAGGGAGAACGTTCCCTTTCCGCCGTTTGTTGAAGCTATCATCATGGAATTGACGATTGAACTGCTTCGCGAAGCAGGTATTCGGCTCCCATCGCCCATTGGTCAAACGGTTGGATTGGTTGGCGGGGTCATTATTGGACAAGCGGCAGTTCAAGCCAATATTGTAAGTTCCCTGATGGTCATAATCGTTTCGATCACGACGATTACCTCTTTTACGGTCCCGCAATATAGCTTTGGACTGGCGTTCAGGGCATTAAGGTTCGGGGCGATGATTTTTGCCGCCGTTTTAGGTTTATACGGAACCACATTATTCTTTATCATCGTTATCAGCCATTTGTCAAAATTGACGAGCTTCCAAGAACCTTATTTTCAACCAATGGATTTTATCGGTAAAAAGACCTGGAGAGATGCGTTCCTGCGGTTACCGAAGCGGAAGAAAGGGGGGGATTCTTTTGAGCCAGTCCGACGGCAAAATTCTTAGTGGCGAATTGGCTGCGATCATTTCTTGCAGTATGTTAGGAATTGGAATGCTGACCCTTCCGAGAACGTTAACGGAAAAAATCCATTCGACCGATGGATGGATCGTCTTGATTTTAAATGGGATCGCTATTGCCCTTTTGTTATGCTTATTGGTTGTTCTGTTAAAAAAACATAAGGTCGCTAACTATTACACGTACATGGAGGAGGCATATGGAAAGTGGCTCTCTAAACTTATTGGGTTGGTAGTGGTGGTGTACTTTATAGGCGTGGCCAGCTTTGAAGTTCTTGCGATGAGTGAAATGGTGCGGTTTTATTTGTTGGAGGAAACACCAGTTGAAATCGTGATACTTTCCATGATTTTAGCGAGTGTGCATCTTTTGACCGGCAAAATAAAAGCCATAGCAAAGGCTTGTGTCTTCTTTCTTCCTTTGACAATAGTCATCGTCTTGCTCATTTATTTGTTCAGTCTCAGGATAGTAGAGATAAAAAACCTCCAGCCTGTTCTTGCGAAAGGATTTCTACCTGTCATGAAAGGAATGGGCTCCGGAACTTTGTCTTTTTTTGGAATTGAACTTTTCATCTTTTTGTTTGGCGTCGTTAAAAATCAAAACAAGATAAAAAGTGGCGTTTTAATCGGTTTTTTCATACCGCTGATTTTATATGTGATTACATATGTATTGGTAGTGGCTACACTGACTGTCCCGGAAGTCAAAGCGGTTACTTTGCCAACCATTTCTTTTATTCAGTCCTTTGAAGTAAAAGGGATATTTTTAGAGCGTATGGAACTATTTCTCTTAATCACTTGGATTCTTCAGTTTTTTTTAACACATGCAATTTACTTTTACTTTGCAGCAGAAGGAATGACGAAAATATTTAGCAATTCATATACAACGAACCTTATTGTTTTGGTTCCCGTCGTTTTTCTTCTGGCCAAAATCCCTAAAGATATAACTGGAATTTTAAAAATGAGCGATTTGCTAGGATATCTATTTCCGGTTATATTGATTGGCTTACCAATTATTACATTCGTAATCGTTCAATTGAAAAGGAGTAGAAGAAGCGGATGAAAAGATTATGGTTGATCTTGCTTATTCCTTTGCTTACAGGCTGTTGGGACAGTGAAAATATTGAAGAGTTATCCCTTGTAGTTGGAGTGGGGATCGATAAAAGCAAAAAGAAGGACGAAATCATGTTAACACAGCAAATTCTGGTGCCTCCAGGAAATAGTGTTCAGGAGAATCAGGCCCAACAAAAATATAAAAATGTTACCGTCAGTGCCAAAACACTTCATGAAGCAATTAGGGATTCTTTACTCATAACCAATACGGTATTAACCAATCATCAGCGTATCATCCTTATTAATGAAGATGTATTAAGGAAAATCCCGATGGAAGCGATCATTAATCAGTCAATACGCGATAATAATACAAGGAGAAGCTGTCATGTTTATTTAACAAAGAGACCGACAAAAGAAATTTTGGGACGATCCGAAGATGGGGAGATCCCTTCGAATGTAATCTATGAATTGAAAGATAATGAGAACAGAACGAATAAGATACTTCCGCCTTTAACACTGGGCAAAGCATCCTCAAATTTGCAGTCAGATGGAAGCTTTGCCATTCAGGCCGTTGATATTAGGGGTGGGAAATTAATTTTGGAGGGTGCAGGGGTGATCAACAATTCAAAGTTGGTCGGGGTCATGAATGATGAAGATATTGCTGCATTAAATTGGTTGAACGGAGAAGTAAAGGGCGGAATAATCGAAGCGGTCCAACACGGTAAGCCTTTAAGTGTCGAAGTGATCAATAGGACAAGGAGGAAAATCACGACGGAATTGAACGGTGATCATTTGACGATCAATATTGAGGTCGGGTACACAGGAAGACTTTCGGAAGATTGGTATGGTAAGGAGAATTCTTTTGAAAAAGCCTATTTAAAAGAGGTTGAGCGTATTGCCGAGGATGAAGTGAAAAAGGATGTAAGGAAAATCGTATATAAATTACAGCATGATTATAAAACAGGGGTAGCAGGATTGTATCGTTATGTGCAAAATCAGCATCCAAAGTTTTGGGAGAAAAATAAGAATAAATGGGACGAAGTTTTCAGTAAAGCCGATATTAATTATGAAGTGGACATAAGGATCGTAGACTTTGGTTCAAAAGGAGGGATAAAGTGAATGATCATAAGAAGAAAAACCTTCCAAATGGAAGGTTCTTCTGTCGATGCACTTAAGTTATCGTTTATTTAATAGCCAAAGAAAAGGAACAGTCAAGGCAGACCGAACGTTCTTGGCAAATTCGTCACTTCATGTGCAACCCTGATGCCGGATTGAATGGCTCCTTCAATCCAAGCAGGTACGGTTGATGTATGCTCACCTGCGAAGTGGACCCTTCCTTCAGGGGTTGGGATGTATGGAAACAAGTCCGTCTCCTGACCAGGTTTAAACATGGAGAAAGCGCCGTAGGAATACTGATTCAGTGTCCAGCTATAAGAAGCTCCTGATAAAAAATGATCATATACTTGTTTTCCATGGATCACTGCCAAATTTTTCAATGCGTGTTGTATACGATCATTTTCTGGAAGTATATCCCATAAAGTGGCGTCATCTTCCCATGTATAACTTGCTAGAATGATACCGGATTCACTCTGGTTACTAGTTTGGCTGGGGTAATAAGAAAATCTAATAGGTAAATCGGTCGTCAATTTACCGCCGAAGATTCCTTCCTTTTCCCAAAACCTATGCGTGAACTGGAGTCCAATTTTTGTGGAAGCGGCATAATGGAGTTCCCTTATTGCCTTCCACTTATTATGGGAAAAGGAATTCCGGGGTTCAATATCTATAAATTGCAGCAATTGAAGTGGGATCGTCACGATGGCAAGATCACCAGTAACCGTTAAGGGGTTTTGGCTTTGAGTATGTTTGGAATGGATGGTGACTTGATTATCATGTTGGATGATCTTTGTCACTTCATATCTGAAGTTTAAATTATCCTTCAATTCCGGTAGAAAGGCATTTGGAAGCCGGTCGTTTCCTCCGTCGATTGCATAAAATTCTATGTCTGGATTAAAGAGCGGCATCAGCTCCCGAAGTATGGCAGGAAAAGAAAGTTCCGGGAATCCTTCTAAACCCATCAGGACTTTGATGCTTTCAATCGCCCCTGTTGAAAGACTGATTCCGACTGGATTGTACTGTAAAAAGAAGCTCATGGAATACTTATCAAACTCTTTAATGACTATTTCCCAATTTCTGCGTGGGTTTTGAATGATGAAGTCAGTCACAGGCTTAATTGCCATGTTGAGTAATTCTTCAGCTGTTTTACCTCTTTCATGTGGAGCTACAGGGTACCTAAGTATATCCGGGTTCCGTTGGTATATGGCAGCGGTCGTCTTAATTCCATTGGCATAAATGGGGTCATTAGGAGTGGCATTCACAAAAGTGTTGACACGTAAACCATACTTCTTGATGTATTCAGCAACTAAGTAATGATAATTCGGAATGCGCATGGCACCGGCTTCAAGGTAGGAACCTTCTGAAAATGGCTCCCGAATGGTTAAAACACGCCCTCCGACCCGCCCGGTTGCTTCCAATATCGTTACTTCGTGCCCCGCTTGTTTTAAAAGCGATGCTGCAACCAACCCAGACATGCCGGCACCAATGATAATGATTTTTTTGGGGATTGGGGAAGGCCCCAGGCCATTTCTGATCACAGCAAGCATTTGATCGGGTGATAGCGGATCTTTGAAAAAGGACAAAGTGTTTTTCTCCTCTCTTGTTACACTTTCTATATGGGATTTACGCTATCTTATTCCTATAGGGTCACCTTTTATGAAGAATCTTCAATAATTTGTCATCTAAATGCTTAGTGAAATTTTATTAGCGCATTGCTGAAATCCACGTAATATATATCAAAAATAACCTCGATAGAATATCTGCTAAACAATCAACTAAAAACATCATTAAGTAAAATTAAGTAAAAAGCTGACCTTCTGTAAAACCTATGAAAACTTAGTTTGTGGAATATTATTAAATATTTTCCTTTCTAGAGGAGATACTACCAAGAGACAAAGGTTAGAAAGGAAGACAGTATGGATCATATACAAATGGCCCGTGCGATGTTCGGGACGAATATGGCTGTACATATCATATTTGCAACGATCGGCGTCGGGTTGCCGATGATGATGTTGGCAGCGGAATTGATGTATCAAAGGACAAAGGATTTACAGTATGTCGTCATGGCTAAACGCTGGACGAAAACATTAGGGGTTCTGCTTGGGGTCGGCATTCCGACTGGTACGATTGCTGGTGTACAGCTGTCACTATTATGGCCGGGGTTCATGGAAGTGATTGGACGTGTCATGGCGCTTCCATTCCAGATCGAGATTTATGCATTCATGGTTGAAGCGCTGTTCATGTCAATCTACGTGTATGCTGCTGAAAAAATCAAGCCATGGGCCCGGATCGTGAGTTTATTCTTTGTTGCATTCGGAGCATTGGCTTCGGCTGTATTGATTTCGAATGTCCATGCTTTTGAGGGGACACCGGCTGGGTTCCGGTTTGAAAATGGGGAGATCGTCGATGTCGATCCTTGGGCGGCATTTTTCAACCCAAGTTTCTTGGTGACGGCGGGACATACGGCCCTGACTGCTTATACTACAGGCGCTTTTGTCGTAGCATCCGTTGCAGCCTATAAGATGCTGAAAAATAAATATGGCACTGCTGAATTTAACTTTCACCAAAAAGCACTGAGACTCAGTATTGTATTGGGTTTGGTTTTTTCTTTTTTGACGGCATTGAACGGTCATGCGACTACACAGCATTTATATAGGGAACAGCCGGAAAAACTGGCGGCGGCAGAAGGGTTGTTTGAAACACAGGACCATGCCGGACTTACCTTGTTTGGTTATACCGATAGGGAAGCACAGGAAGTGAAGTATGGGATTGAATTCCCATGGTTATTAAGCTTTCTATCTGGTAATAGCTTTGATACGGTCGTGACCGGTTTAAACGATTTTCCGGAAGAGTATTGGCCCCCGCTTTATGTCCATATCTTGTTCAACGCCATGGTCATCATTGGTTCAGGCTTAATCGCGTTGGCACTGTTTGGATTGGTATGGAATAAATGGCTGAAAAAGGAGACATATCCGAAATGGATTCTTTGGCTGTTTGTTGCGTCAGGGCCGCTTTCTGTGATTTCAATTGAATGCGGTTGGATTTTTGCCTGTACAGGCAGACAGCCATGGACGATATACAGGATGCTGACCACGGAGGATTCTGTCACTTCGTACGAAAACCTTGGATTTTTATTCACGATGTTCATTATTGTATATATCATTTTATGCGTTTCTGTCGTGTTTACACTTTTGTATTATTTCAAACGTCATTCCGTGATGGATGATATATATAAGGCCGAACAGAAAGATGTTAGGCTTTTCGATTCAAATTCATAAAAGGGGGGGGAAGGCGAATGAGTGATGCTCTTCTTGCAATAACACTGGTCTGGGGCTTTATTTTTCTTTATGCCATCATGGCCTCTATGGATTTCGGCGCTGGCTTCTGGGCAATGACTTACATTAAAAAAGAAGAAACGAATGCTACCAAGATCGCAAATAGCTATTTATCACCAACTTGGGAAGTGACTAATACTTTTGTCGTTGGTCTTGTCATTGCGATTTACAGTTTATTTCCAGGTGCGGTTTTCCCGATAGGGGTAGCCTTGATCGTTCCTGCAAGCCTGATACTTGTCCTGCTATGTATTAGGAGTGCTTTCTTGGTTTTCTCGCATAGCGTAGACAAATATGAAAAAGCGTTAACGTATATTTCAGGATTGACGGGATTGATCATACCCGGGCTATTAATCAGCGTATTGCCAATCACCCACCTTGGATTTGTTGAAGGTGTAAGAGGAAATGAAGAATTGAATCTATCTAAACTATTCACGAGTCCAAATGAGTATGCATTTGTGGGGTTCGGAATTATGAGCACGCTTTTTTTATCATCTTTGCTCCTGTCCGATTACTCAAAACAGGCCGATGAAATGAAAGCATACAAAATATATCGCAGAGATGCGATGATAACGGGCCCGCTTATGTTGGTCATGGCTTTGTTGGTTATGCTCACGTTAAGAAACGAAGCGAATTGGATCTACCAAGGAATGATGAAAAACTCTGGATTGTTATTCGTCTCGCTCATTTTTTTCATCATTAGCGGGATAGCACTGTACTTACCCTATTTTTCTAAGCAGGAGGTTAAAGGGATGCCTCGCCTCGCTGTAATAGCGATCATCATACAGTATTTAATCGGAAGCTATGTTTATGGTATCGCACATTTACCTTATATCATATATCCAAATGTCACGATTCTTTCAGGATTTACCGATCCAACCTCATTCCGGGCCGTGTTTGCCACTTATATCGTGGGCTTTGCGATATTAGTGCCAGGGTTCTATTATTTCTGGTCCATCTTCATGAAAGATCAGCGTCGAAAGTTCAAACGGCGACAAATGTCAAATTAGTTCATCTTTGAAAAGCGAGGTTATCACTATGAAAAAGTTAGATCTGCTAAAATATGCGGTTTTAGTCATCTCACTATTTTTGAGCTATCAAGCGGTTGAAGCCCATGATAAAAATTTTCAGGTAGATGGCACATATATTTCAACAAAAAGAGATGTAACAGGTGACCAGAAAATAGACATCATCCAGGTTCAGGGACTGCCATTTGAGGAAGGAAGCAAGTTTCTGAAGAAAATTGAGTTAAGTGTGGAAAGCAATCGCCATACAATCAGCGTCCCGCTTGAAGCTGGGTATACTCCAGACCTAAAGGTGGCGGACTTGAATAATGATGGAGTCCAGGATGTATTGGTCACGATTTTGATGGAAGGCAGAGAGCGGTTGATATCCAGTTACGCCTATACGTTCAAGGATGGAAAAGTAAAGGAACTGGAAGTCCCTCCATCCGTTCCCGTAATAGCACAATTTCTTGACGGATACAAAGCGGAAATCATTATCGAAGGTCAAAAACCTGTGGTGATAGATGTCAGTTCCAGAAAACAAGCGTATGATGAATTGGGCATTTATCAAAATGGAAAACTAAATGAACCGACTGAGCTTTTTGTTGATCCATACTCCTCATTGGATCTCAAGACAGTTTTTGGAAAAGGAAAAGCACTTATGGGAGTCCAAAACGTAAAAGGTTCAGATGAACTTGTTCCGATTTTGAAGATTAAATCAGTATGGAAGTATGACAATGGATGGCAGCTTGTAAAAGCACAGGTTAAACCGGTCAAGGGTAGTGAATGACAATATGTATCGCATGCATTACTAAATAAAGTAGGTTGACAGCTCTTGGTTTTGAGGGCTGTTTTTTTATTGATAATTAAAAATTGACAATTTTTAAATATTTGGTAAAATCTAAATAAATCCAGTTAACTACATAACCACATCTTCTTTATGTCGTTAAATGTAAGCGGATACAAGAAGGAGGTGCAGTCTTACGGAGTTAAAAGAAAAAATAATTGAAACATCGTTGACGCTCTTCGATCAGCATGGTTTTCATGGTGTCTCCGTTAACGAAATCGTTAAGGCTTGCGGAACTAGCAAGGGAGGTTTTTATCACCATTTCTCTTCCAAAGATGAACTTTTATTTGTCATCCATGATTACTTTATTTCATATGTTTTAACAAAAGCACAGGAAGCCATCTCAGAAAGTACCCATCCAACAGAAAAAATGCAAAAGATCATTCAATCATTTGTTAAAGTTTTTGACCTCTATAAACCACACATCTCAGTTTTCTATCAAGAAAGCATTTACTTAAAACCGCCCTATGTTGAAGCAATCAAAAAAAAGCGCCAAATGTATAAAGAAATCATTTTTTCCGTTATCAAAGAAGGTATTGACAAGGGAGTATTCCGCAGCGAATTGCCAGTGGAAATTACCGGAATGTCAATTCTGGGCATGGTGAACTGGTCCTACAAATGGTACAAAAGGGACGGTGGAAAAACGATAGATGAAATCGGTGATATTTACGTAGATTTAATTCTGAATGCCCTATTGATAGATAAACAAAAAGAAGCGGAAATCACGCAGCCATTTTTACTGAAGAACCAAGTTGTTATGGATTAAACTATAAATTTGATTTGTACAGACCAACTAGTCGGTCTCAATAGAAAGGGGAATGAATATATGGATTTTTCACTTACAAAAGAACAGCAGATGATTAAGGAAATGGTTAGGGAATTTGCCGAAAAGGAAATTAAACCCATTGCTATAGAGTTGGATGCAAAGTCCATGTTTGCGGAGGATGTATTCAAAAAAATGGGGAAACTCGGGTTGCTTGGAATTCCGTTTCCTGAAGAATATGGCGGTTCGGGCGGAGATACGGTTTCGTATGCCATTGCAGTTGAAGAGGTTGGAAAGGCATGCGGGGGAACCGGCTTAAGTTATGCAGCAGCCGTTTCGCTCGGGGCAAGTCCAATTTACTACTTTGGAACCGAAGAACAGAAGCAAAAATATCTGGTTCCAATCACGACCGGTGAAACCCTGGCAGCTTTCGGGTTAACAGAGCCTAATGCTGGTTCCGATGCTGGCGGTACTAGAACTACTGCCGTGTTGGAGGGTGATGAATATGTGATTAATGGCGAGAAAACATGGATAACAAATGCCAGCTATTCAAGAACGGTTACCGTCACGGCTGTATCGGGCAAAGATTCCAAGGGCAAAAATATCATCTCGGCATTCATCGTGCCAACCGATACCCAAGGGCTGACGATAAATAGCAATTATGAAAAAATGGGAGTTCGAGCTTCCAATACTTGTGAAATCATTCTGGATAATGTCCGGGTGCCAAAGGAAAATTTACTGGGAGATCCAGACAAAGGGTTCAAACAATTCTTATTCACGCTTGATGGAGGAAGGATTTCCATTGCTGCTTTGGCCGTCGGTATCGCCCAGGCTGCCTTTGATAGAGCTTTAGCTTTTTCAAAAGAGCGCGTTCAATTCGGTAAAACCATATCCAATTTCCAGGCCATTCAATTCAAGCTTGCAGACATGGCGATGGAAATTGAATTGGCGAGGAATATGGTATATAAGGCTGCATGGTTAAAAGACAATAAAAAACCTTTTGCAAAGGAAGCGGCATATGCCAAGCTTTTTGCAAGTGAGACCGCGTTCCGGTCCAGCAATCAAGCTATTCAAATACACGGCGGCTCTGGTTACATGCGTGAATATGAGGTGGAGCGCTATTTAAGAGATGCTAAGTTATTGGAGATTGGTGAAGGTACATCCGAAATTCAAAGACTCGTTATCGCAAGGCAATTAGGCTGTTAATCTTTACGGAACGTAAAATGAACAATGATGCTTTGGTTCATTTTGGTGAAAAGCAGATGTTATCTATACAGCAAAAAGCGTTCATTCTTACTTTTATTTGATTAGGAGGAGTTTGATGTCTGATTTGCTAGATGTTACTATCGGGAAACTGCTTGAAAGGACAGCTGAACAATATGGTGATAATGAAGCGGTTGTGTACCATGAGCTAGGCCTGCGCCATTCCTATCGCGAATTTGAAAAGATTTGCCGAAAGGCTGCCAGGGCGTTCATGTCACTAGATATAAAAAAGGGCGAACATATCGCCATTTGGGCATCCAATAAACCGGAATGGCTTATATCCCAATTTTCGACCGCGAAAATGGGCGGAGTGCTGGTAACGGTCAATACTAATTACCGTACAAGTGAACTGGAATACCTGCTCAAGCAATCCGATTCGACGACGATCATCCTGATGGAACAATATAAGGATCATTCATATATAGATACGCTGTACGAAATCGTTCCTGAATTGAAAAATGCAGAACCAGGAAAATTACAATCTGAGAAACTGCCAAAATTGAAAAATATCATCGTTTTAGGTGAAAAGCGTTATCCCGGAACGTTTTCGTGGGATGAAGTCATTAGCGGGAGCGAATCCGTTTCGGAGGAATCGCTGGACATGAGGATGGAGGAATTGGCTCCCGGTGATGTGATTAATATGCAATATACATCAGGGACGACAGGATTTCCAAAAGGAGTGATGCTGACTCATTCCAACTTGGTCAATAACGGATTGAATGTCGCGGAATGCATGAAGCTTACCGAAGCTGACCGGCTTTGCATCCCGGTTCCGTTTTTTCATTGTTTCGGCTGTTCCCTTGGCACGATGGCCTCTGTTTCAGTAGGGGCAACAATGGTGCCAATCGTGGAATTTAACCCACGCGTTGTCCTTCAGACGGTTGAAGCTGAAAAATGTACGGGGCTTCATGGTGTTCCGACGATGTTCATTGCTGAACTTAATCTCGATGACTTTGACCAGTATGATTTAAGTTCGTTACGGACTGGTATCATGGCAGGCTCCACATGTCCGATCGAAGTCATGAAAAGCGTGGTGAATAAGATGGGCATCTCGGAAATTACGATTACTTATGGTCAAACGGAATCTTCTCCAGGAATTACGATGACAAGAACGGACGATCCGATCGAACTTCGTGTTTCTTCAGTTGGAAGGGCTTTGCCGAAAGTGGAAGTGAAAATTGTCGATCCAGCTACAGGGGAAGAAGTCCAGCGGGGCAAACAGGGTGAACTCTGTTCTAGGGGTTACCATGTAATGAAGGGATATTATAATAACCCGGAAGCCACTGAGCAGGCGATTGACCGGGAAGGCTGGCTTCATACGGGAGATTTGGCGGTGATGGATGAAAGGGGTTATTGCAAGATTACAGGCCGGCTGAAAGATATGATCATTCGCGGAGGGGAAAATATTTACCCCCGTGAGATTGAAGAATTCCTCTATCAACATCCTGCAATTGTCGATGTCCAGGTACTCGGCGTTCCTGATCAGAAGTACGGGGAAGAGGTAGCGGCATGGATCATTTTGAAAGCAGGAGAAACTCTTACGGAGAAAGAATTGATAGAGTATTGCAAAGGGAAAATATCTTTTCATAAAATTCCCCGTTACATTCAATTTACCGATGCTTATCCAATGACTGCATCCGGAAAAATCCAAAAGTATAAGCTTCGGCAACAAACTCTTGACCTACTATCGGAACGCACTAAATAAGGAGGATATCGAATGATTCGAAAAATTCTTATCGCAAACAGGGGAGAAATAGCATCACGCATTATTCGTACGTGCAGGAAGCTGGGGATACATACTGTCGCCGTCCATTCGGAAGCAGATTCGGATTCGCCATTTGTGGGATTGGCGGATGAGGCATATTTATTGGGTGGCCCGAGAGTACAGGAAAGCTATTTAAACGTCAATAAGATTTTGGAAATAGCTAAGGAAACCGGAGTGGATGCCATTCATCCTGGATATGGATTTCTTAGTGAAAATGCAGATTTCGCACGTTCATGCGAAGAAGCCGGCTTGATATTCATTGGTCCCAAACCTGAGATCATCCAGCAGATGGGCAATAAAGTCGAGGCGAGGAAAAAGATGGAGCAAGCGGGACTTCCATTGGTGCCTGGATTTTCACGTCCGTTAATTGATAGTGCAGAGGCGGCAGCCGTTGCCGAAAAAATTGGCTACCCAGTCATGTTAAAAGCAGCAGCAGGCGGCGGGGGAATCGGCATGCAGGCGGTTGCTAATGAAGATGAACTTACCAAAGCCTTCGAAGGGAATCAAAAACGTGCCCAATTGTTTTTTGGCAATGGAGATATGTTCATAGAAAAATTGATTGAGAAGCCTCGTCATATCGAAATTCAGGTATTGGCGGATTCCTTTGGGAATGCTGTTTACTTATGGGAAAGGGAATGCTCCGTTCAAAGGCGCCACCAGAAGGTCGTGGAAGAGGCTCCATCTTCTTTCCTTGACGAAGAAACAAGAAACAGGATGGGAATGGCTGCAGTGAAAGCAGTAAAATCCATCGGTTATAGCAATGCGGGCACCCTCGAATTTTTAGTTGATGCAGATAAAAACTTTTATTTCCTGGAAATGAATACACGCCTTCAGGTAGAGCATCCTGTCACCGAAGAAATTACGGGACTGGATTTGGTTGAACAGCAAATTAAAGTTGCCTCTGGCGACAAATTGGAATTCACGCAAAGTGAGATTAAACAGGATGGACACTCCATTGAAGTGCGCATATATGCTGAAGATCCGAAAACCTTTTATCCAGCACCGGGGAAAATCACAAGCATGGAACTTCCGGAAGGGGAAGGGATCCGTCATGAATTGGCTGTTCATGGAACTTCGGTCGTATCCCACTTTTATGATCCGATGATCGCCAAATTGGTGGTGAGCGGTGATTCAAGGGATAAAGCGATCGAGAGATTAAGAGAAGCGCTCGCAAGCTATAAAATTGAAGGAATTAAAACAAACCTTCCTTTGCTGATGGAAATCATTTCTCATGAAGCTTTTTCCCAAGGAGATACGACTACGGATTTCATTGCAAAATATATAAAAAAACTGACTGTATAAATAAAACATAATGATCAGGAGGAATGTAAGATGACAGAATTAAAGGCAAGCATGGCAGGAAGCGTTTGGAAAATCGTAGCGAACGAGGGGCAAAGTGTAACCGACGGACAGGATATCATTATCTTGGAATCTATGAAAATGGAAATCCCCATTGCAGCCGAGGAAGCTGGCACCATTAAAGAACTTAAAGTGAATGAGGGGGATTTCGTGAATGAGGGCGACGTTTTGGCCGTCATTGAATAAGGGGACGGAGGGGTAAGATGAAATGGCCTGAAAAAGTGACAATTAAGGAAGTTGGACCCCGTGACGGGCTGCAAAATGAAAAGGTCATGATACCTGCACAAAGCAAAATGGAGTGGATCGATCAGCTCTCTGATACAGGTTTATCTTATATAGAGGTGACTTCTTTCGTCCATCCAAAGTGGATTCCCCAATTGAGTGATGCTGCCCTGGTGGCTAAGGGAATTAAGCGCAATCCCGGTATCACTTATGCGGCCCTTGTACCCAATCAAAGGGGACTGGAGTCGGCTCTAGAAGCCAATATCGATGAAATTTCCGTGTTCATGTCATCCAGTGAAACGCATAATCTTAAAAATATCAATAAGTCGATTTCCGATACCTTTCCAATAATGAAGGATGTCATCGGGACAGCAGCTAACAGCGGGAAAACGGTTAGGGGCTATATTTCAACCGTTTTCGGCTGTCCTTATGAAGGAGAGGTTTCGACCGAACAGGTTTTCCGTGTTTGTGATCAACTTTTTGAATATGGAATCAATGAAGTCTCATTGGGTGATACCATTGGGGTCGCTTCTCCAAGACAGGTAGCACTGTTCCTGGAACAGGCTGTAAAAAGATATGATATAAGCCGGATTGCCCTCCATTTTCATGATACAAGGGGAATGGCACTCGCAAATGTTCTAGAATCACTTAATTATGGTGTGGACACTTTCGACTCTTCGCTCGGAGGTTTAGGAGGATGCCCGTATGCACCAGGTGCGAGCGGAAACGTGGCAACGGATGACCTAATTCATATGCTACATAAAATGGGAATTCACACGGGAATCAACCCAGAAAAACTAATGAAGGCTGCGGCCAAGATGCAGAGCTTTTTGGAAAAACCATTGCCAAGCCATCAGATGGCTGTTTATAACGCACAATAAGAGAAATTGAGGTGAAATTATGACTTCATTAGTTGAAATAAGTACTGAGGAAAAGGGAATTGCCCTCGTGACTTTGAATCGGCCGGATGCTGCTAATGCCTTATCCACAGAATTGCTTCATTGCTTGGTTGAAGGGCTCGAGGAATTGAAAAGTGATTCCAATTTACGAACAGTCATTATAACGGGGTCAGGTGAAAAGGCGTTTTGTGCAGGTGCGGACCTTAAGGAACGAGCAGGTATGAATGAGGATAAAGTCAGGGAGACAGTCAAGTTGATTGGAGATACGATTACGGCTGTAGAAAACCTTCCAGTTCCGGTCATCGCCGCGATTAACGGTTCGGCTTTTGGCGGAGGGCTGGAGTTGGCACTCGCTTGTGACATACGAATCGCATCGGAAACGGCGAAGGTGGGACTGACAGAAACATCGTTAGGCATCATCCCAGGCGCCGGCGGTACTCAGCGCCTGCCACGGATAGTTGGAATGCCGACAGCGAAAGAACTGATTTATACGGCAAGGAGATTGGATGCAAAAACGGCACATGCCTTGAAAATCATCAGTCATGTATATTCACCCCAGCATTTACTTGAGGAAGCGAAAAAATTGGCTAAGGAAATTGCGGTCAATGCCCCATTGGCACTAAGGGCTGCAAAAGCGGCAATCAATCAAGGGGCTGAGACTGACTTGAAAACAGGATTGCAAATTGAAAAAGACTGCTATCAGACAACTTTAAAAACCCGTGACCGACTGGAGGGTCTGTCAGCATTCAAGGAAAAGCGCAAACCGGTATTTAAGGGCCAATGATTTCAATTGAAGGAGGAACAGGGATGGTAACGACGGATATACTAACCGAAACGGTTGAGACGATTAAAAAAGGCGGTTTAGAAAAATATCATCAGAAAAACGCTGAAAAAGGAAAGCTTTTCGTACGTGAACGGCTTGAACTGCTTTTCGATGAAGGGGTTGAAATAGAGGACGCTTTCTTTGCTAATTGTGCCAGTGATGGCCTGCCTGCCGATGGTGTGGTTACAGGCATCGGGAAAATCAATGGTCAGAGGGTCTGTGTCATGGCCAATGATTCGACTGTAAAAGCTGGTTCCTGGGGAGCAAGGACCGTCGAGAAAATCATTCGCATTCAGGAAACAGCTGAGAAGTTACAGCTGCCCCTTCTTTATTTAGTCGATTCTGCCGGGGCACGAATTACAGATCAAGTAGAAATGTTTCCGGGACGCCGCGGAGCAGGACGCATCTTTTACAACCAAGTAAAGTTATCAGGAAAAGTCCCTCAAATTTGTCTATTGTTCGGTCCGTCTGCCGCCGGCGGGGCATATATCCCAGCTTTTTGTGATATCGTCGTAATGGTTGATGGCAATGCATCCATGTATTTAGGTTCACCGAGAATGGCTGAAATGGTCATTGGCGAAAAGGTGAGTGAAGAGGAAATGGGCGGGGCGAAAATGCATTGTTCCGTTTCAGGATGCGGGGATGTGCTTGTCAAGTCAGAAGAAGAATCGATCGCGTTCGCGCGCAGGTACTTAAGCTATTTTCCAGGAAATTATCAAGAAAGGCCTAAAAGCGTAAAACCTGAGCTGCCTGCGGATTTCGAAAAAACGTTGGAAGAACTGATTCCTAAAAATCAGAATGCAGCCTTCAATATGTATGACCTGATCGAAAGGATTATAGACAGGCAATCGTTTTGTGAAATCAAGAAGCTATTTGCCCCTGAATTAATCACTGGACTTGCAAGACTAAATGGACAAACGATAGGGATCATAGCCAATCAGCCGCGTGTCAAGGGCGGCGTCCTGTTCCATGATTCAGCTGATAAGGCAGCCAAGTTCATCAATTTATGTGATGCTTTCCATATACCGTTGTTGTTCCTGGTGGACATTCCAGGATTCATGATCGGGACTAAGGTCGAACGGGCAGGGATCATTCGCCATGGTGCAAAAATGATTTCGGCCATGAGTGAAGCCACGGTTCCCAAGATTTCTGTCATTGTCCGTAAGGCCTATGGTGCTGGACTATACGCGATGGCCGGTCCAGCTTTTGAACCGGACTGCGTTCTGGCCTTACCGACGGCATTGATAGCGGTCATGGGGGCAGAAGCTGCGGTCAATGCAGTCTATGCCAATAAAATCAATGCAATGGAACCAGAAGAGCGCCCTAAATTCATCGAACAGAAGCGCAATGAGTATAATGAAGACATTGATATCTACCGCTTAGCCTCCGAGATGATTGTTGATGGCATCATCCAGCCAAATGACCTGCGTGATGAATTGTGCGCCAGGTTTGAAGCATATAGCAGTAAGCAATTGACATTTACCGATCGTAAACATGGGGTCTTTCCCGTTTAAAGAAATCGATAAACAAGCCCGGTCATCATGACCGGGCTTGTTTTCATGTAATAAAAATAAATG